>JBGOZX010000038.1:0-30190 GCA_041480425.1 Bacteroidia bacterium | reverse complement strand
GATGATAAAAGTAACCAGTGTCCTTCCTGGTGTTTCAGTAACAATGGAATACAGGATCGGAGACCAGTACATTCACCTTACAAAAATTTCATAGTTGAAATTAATATGGGCACTGCTAATCACTTAGCAGTGCCTTTTTTTTAAGTATCTTATAGGTGTTTATTTATTTTATATTATCTGATTTTAACCTGTTTAAAAAAATGCCATGAGAAAATTGCGGTTGATAACACTTTTTATCTCTTTGGTGGTGCTTTTGAGTACCATGCAATTGTACAGTCAGAATGTACTGTCGTCAAAAATTGATTTTAAAAATGCCCCCGTACTATTTAAAGAAGGCGGCAAATCATATCAACAAGTCATTGCCAGCTACCGGGCGGAAAACCCGGGAAAGATCGTCTTTACAAAAGATAATAAAGAAATCCTGAAAGCCGACCTGATAAAAGGAGATAACAAATTTCTGCTTACATTTCCGGCCGTTACCAGATCTGCTAAGATAACCATAGCAGCAAAAATAGATAACAAACCTGCAGAGAAATACCCGGTTACTCTAGTTCCTCCGAAGAAATGGCAGATCTACTTCGTCGAGCATTCACACACCGATATAGGTTACACTCGTCCCCAATCGGAGATACTGGCCGAGCACATGCGTTACATTGATTATGCACTGGATTATTGTGATCAGACAGATGGATTGCCTGATGATGCCAGGTTCCGGTGGACCTGCGAATCAGCCTGGGTAACAAGAGAATATCTCAGGTCGAGACCGGCATCACAGATCGAAAGGTTTAAAAAGAGAATTGCTGAGGGACGTATCGAAGTTACGGGAATGTATTGTAACATGGCTGAGATATCGGATGAGAATGTTATGTACGATTTTCTTCAGCCTCTGAAAGAGTTTAATAAACTTGGTATTCCGGTTAAAACTGCAATGCAGAATGATGTCAACGGTATAGCCTGGTGTATGCCCGATTATTTTAAAAATACAGGAGTAAAGTACCTGGTAATGGGTATCAACCAGACAAGATCGATACTTCCATTCGACATGCCGACATGTTTCTGGTGGGAAGCGCCATCAGGAGCGAGGCTGCTTGCTTTCCGTGCAGACCATTACATGACCGGGAATTTTTATGGTCTTGAGAGTAAGGCTATTAAACAGGAAAATATGTTATGGCACCTTGCCGATCTTGACAAAAGAGGGTACCCATTCGACAGGATAGGTATACAGTTTTCAGGTTATTTTACTGATAATGCTCCACCATCGACGGCTGCATCTGACCTGGTTAAGAAATGGAACGAAAAATATGAATCTCCAAAACTCCGGCTTGCAGTTGCCAGCGAGTTTTCAGAATATGTAGAAAAAAATTATGGGGATAAACTTCCTGTTTATCGTAATGCCTGGCTTGACTGGTGGAGCGATGGTTATGGTTCAACTTCCCGCGAGACGGCTGAGGTAAGGAAAACCCAGAATATAAAACAGGTCGATGAAGGTCTGTTTGCCATGGTTTCAATGATGGGCGGAGAATTGAGTCCTGCATTGGAAACAAATATCGACCATATCAGCGAAAATGCTATCTTTTTTGATGAGCATACCTGCGGAGCTGCAGAAAGCATAGACCTTCCGTATTCAGAGAATTCAACAAAGCAGTGGTTACAAAAAGGTGCCTATGCATGGGAAGCACTTAAGAAAGTAACCTTATTAAACGAAGAAGCCATGGCACGTTTTCAGGAGTTCCTTAAAAAAGCAGATTTCCCTGTGATCTATGTCATAAACTCCATGGGATGGAGTCGCTCAGGCGACATTAATCTGTTTGTTGATTATGAGGTTCTGCCTGTCAAAACTAAAGCCAGAATAATTGATCTTACAACAGGTAAGGAGGTCCCTGCCCAGGTACTGACCAGACGTGCTGAAGGTGCTTATTGGGTGCTCGAGGTAAGCGATATACCGGCAATGGGTTATAAAGCTTTGAAGATTGAAGTTACTGATAAGGAAGTGACGGCAGAAACAGGAACAAATGTTGAAGTCCTGGAGAATAAGTTTTATAAAATAGTTATTGATAAAGCAACAGGGTCGATCAGCAGCCTGTTAGATAAAGAGTTGAACCAGGAGCTTGCAGATGGTCAGAATCCCTACAAAATTGGGCAACCTGTAAAAGAAACATCTGCAAAACGTGATGTTGCACCATTCATTCATACAACAGCATCGAATGTAAAAGTTGATGCAGGAACTAACGGACCTGTATGGGAAAGTGTCCGTATTGCTTCTGATCTTGAAGGTTTTGAAAAAGGTACTGACGGGGCTCCGAAAGGTGTAGAACTGGAGGTAAGGCTCTATAAAAACGTAAAGAAAATAGAGTTCAAATATATGGCACGGAAACTAATAATTACCGATCCTGAAGCTCTCTATGTTGCTTTCCCGTTCTCACTACCCGATTCAAGGATCGTGTTTGAGACAATAGGAGGGATATTGACCCAGGGACAACAACTTCCGGGATCATCATCAGACTGGAATGCAGCTCAGAACTTTGTATCGGTACGTGGCAAAAAGGGACAGATCATAGTTGTCAGCAACGAAGTTCCACTATGGCAATTCAGCGATTTCAATATGAATAAGTATGAGCGATATCCCAAAAAGGGAAAGACATGGCTTTATTCATGGGTGATGAATAACTATTGGTTCACCAATTTCCGCCCGTACCAGGAGGGGGGCTTCAGCTGGAGTTACCAGCTTACATCAACAGCCGATACTACAAACACCTTTGCAACAAAATATGCCTGGAACGAGAGAAATCCTTTCCCGACAAGGACCTTCCCGGCAGGGGCAAATGAATTGAAATCGCCATCTGTTGAGACACTAAAAATCTCGGGCCCTCCAAATGCAATGCTTGTTAATACCAGACCTGCATTTAAGGAGAAAGGAACTATTCTTCTTCATTTCCGCGAGTTGGAAGGATTACCGGCAGAAGTTAAATTATCAACAGCTATTCCTGGCCAAACTATTAAAAGGATGGTGGAAGTAAATGCTGCAGGCAAGCAGATTGGACAACCTTTAACTTCTGTTAGCCTTAAACCATTTGAGGTCAGATTTATTGAGGTAATGTTTTAACTTATATATGATATTTTTTTTAACACAATAATAGGGGCCGGTCGTTATCGGTCCCTTTGTTTTTTTCATTATTTTGGCATATATTATCTATAATCACTTCCTCCATTTAAATTAAACTATAAACAAAAACCTCATGAAAAAAACCGAATTGACAACTCTTCTTTTAGCCTTTCTGATACTTTCATTTGCCCTACAGGCAGACGGACAAACAACACCGTCAGCAAAGGTTGATTTATTAAATGCTCCCGTACTTTTTAAGGAGGGTGGTAAGTCATACCAGCAGGTAGTAGCAAGCTATCATTCCGGGAAAACCGGGAAAATTGTTTTCACCAGAGATGGTAAAGAACTGCTGAAAGCAGACCTTGTAAGGGGCAACAACAGGTTCCTGCTTACATTTCCGGCTGTTACCAGACCGTATAAGGTCACTATATCAGCAAAGATCGATGACAACCAGGCAGAGAAATACACAGTTACTCTTGTTCCGCCCAAGAAATGGCAGATCTATTTTGTTCAGCATTCCCATACTGATATAGGCTACACGCGTCCCCAGTCGGAGATCCTTGCCGAACATATGCGCTATATTGATTATGCACTGGATTATTGCGATCAGACAGATGGACTGCCTGATGATGCTAAGTTCCGGTGGACCTGCGAATCGTCGTGGGTTACAAGGGAATATCTTCGGTCGAGACCGGCTTCACAGATCGAAAGGTTTAAAAAGAGAATAGCAGAGGGACGTATTGAAGTAACCGGGATGTACGCTAATATGGCTGAGATATCAGATGAGAATGTTATGTATGATTTTCTTCAGCCACTAAAAGAGTTTAACAAGCTTGGTATTCCTGTAAAAACTGCAATGCAGAATGATGTTAATGGTATTGCATGGTGTATGCCAGATTATTTTAAGAACACAGGAGTTAAGTACCTTAATATGGGTATCAACGAAACAAGATCCATACGGCCTTTTGACAAGCCGACATGTTTCTGGTGGGAGTCACCCTCTGGAGCAAGGATGCTTGCTTTCAGGGCCGACACTTATCACGATGGTAATATCTACGGACTTGTAAATAAATCACCCAATTTTGCTGCTAATATTTTGTGGCATCTTGCTGATCTTGAAAGCAGAGGTTATCCGTTCGACAGGGTAGCAATTCAGTTTTCAGGCTATTATACCGATAATGCCCCACCATCAACAGCAGCAGGAGAACGTGTCAGATTGTGGAACGAAAAATATGAGTATCCCAGGATCAGACTTTCTGTCGCAAGTGAGTTTTTTGAATATGTTGAAAAAACCTATGGAAACAAACTTCCTGTTTACCGTAATGCCTGGCTTGACTGGTGGACCGATGGCTATGGTTCAACTTCCCGAGAAACTGCAGAAGTAAGGAAAACCCAGAACATGAAACAGGTCGATGAAGGGCTGTTTGCAATGGTATCATTGATGGGGGGAGAACTAAGTTCTGCCCTGGAAGGTAAGATAGACCATATCAGCGAAAATGCAATCTTTTTTGATGAGCATACCTGTGGAGCAGATGAAAGTATCAACCGTCCTTATTCTGAGAACACCACAAAACAATGGTTGCAGAAAGGAGCCTATGCATGGGAAGCTCTTAAGAAAGTCACATTATTGAATGAAGAAGCCCTGGCAAGATTCCAGGAGTTTCTGAAGAAAGCTGATTTCCCTGTTATATATGTCATTAACTCAATGGGATGGACACGCTCGGGAGATGTTCAGTTATTTGTTGATAATGAGGTTATTCCGGTAGAAAATAAGGTTAAAATCATTGATCTTTCTTCTGGTAAGGAGGTCCCGGCACAGGTACTGTCCAGACGTCGTGAAGGTGCTTACTGGGTGCTTGAGGTTAGCGATATCCCTGCAATGGGCTATAAAGCGTTGAAGATCGAGGTTCTGGGACAGGCAGCAACTGTTGAAGCAGGAACAAATGTTGAGGTTCTGGAGAATAGGTTTTACAAATTAGTCATTGATAAAGCTACAGGATCGATTAACAGCCTGTTCGATAAAGAGCTTAACCTGGAACTTGTTGATGGCCAGAATCCTTATAATATTGGTCAGTTAGTAAGGGAGACATCTGCAAAACGCGATATTCCACCCTTCATTCATACAACAGTATCGAATGTAAAAGTTGATGCTGGTATCAACGGTTCTGTATGGGAAAGTGTCAGGATAGCATCGGACCTCGAAGGCTTTGAAAAAGGCACTGACGGTGCTCCGAAAGGTGTCGAACTGGAGATAAGGCTCTATAAAAACGTTAAGAAAGTTGAGTTCAAATATATGGCGCGGAAACTGATACTTACTGATCCTGAAGCTTTGTATGTTGCTTTCCCATTCTCACTGACAGGTTCAAGGATTGTTTTTGAGACAATTGGAGGTACCCTGACACAGGGCCAGCAACTTCCCGGATCATCATCTGACTGGAATGCAGCACAGAACTTTGTTGCAGTACGGGGAAAGAAAGGCCAGATAGTTGTTGTAAGTAACGAGGTTCCTCTATGGCAATTCAGCGATTTCAACATGGGTAAGTTTGAACGATATCCGAAACAGGGAAAGACATGGCTCTATTCATGGGTAATGAACAACTATTGGATGACCAATTTCCGTGCTTACCAGGAGGGTGGCTTCAGCTGGAGCTACCAGCTTACATCAACAGCCGATACTACAAACACTTTTGCAACAAAATATGGATGGAGCGAAAGGAATCCTTTCCCGACACGGACTTTACCTGCAGGAGCAGCCGAGTTGAAAATATTTTCAATGGAAACACTTAAGATCACAGGTACTCCGAACGTAATGTTAATGAACAGCAGACCTTCATTTAAAAACACTGGGACTCTTTTGCTGCGTTTCCGTGAGGTGGAGGGACTGCCAGGTGAAGTTAAACTTTCAGCGGCTGTCCCCGGTCAATCTATAAAGCAGATAGTGGAAGTAAATGCCATAGGTAAACAGATTGGACAACCTTTAATAACAGTAAAGCTGAAGACCTACGAAGTAAAATTTGTAGAGGTGGAATTTTAAGTGTTTCCAATCATTTATAAGTATTTAAATAAATGCTGAGTGGTTGGAACAAAACATGCCCCCTAAAATATAAGGTTGATCTTTTAATATTCCTCAAAAACAGAGATATGAAAAACAAATCAAATAGAGTATTATGTCTCTTTCTGCTAATTTCTGTCCAACAGTTAGCAATACCTCAGGAAATTGACAGGAATAAAACACACATCGGCATTACAGTAGACCAGGCTGAGTCAAAGAAGTTTCCTTCAGAGAATATTTTGCTTCTTTCCAGATCGGGATTAAGTAACGGTGAGATTCTTCTAATGAATTCAAGTCATCAGGATCTTGCCTGGATGGATTTTCTGGAGAAATGTATTATTGAACGGGATACGATGTTGATGACACCGCTATTGAAGGCTGCATCAAAGGATCCGGGCTACAGGTTCGACATCGAGGATGTCCTTATGATAAAAGAGTATATAGGGCGTCATCCGGAAGCTAAAGTGAAGATGATACAGATGCTGAAAGATGGAAGACTATCATGCGGATCGACTTACCAGATGCCTTATGAAGAGATGTATAGCGGTGAATCGTTGGTCCGGCAATTTTATCTTGGTGCACGGTGGGTAAAAGAAAACTTTGATGGGTACTTTCCTGATACATACTGGAACCCTGATGTTCCTGGCAGAACGATGCAGATGGCCCAGATAATGTCGAAATCAGGTACCAGAAACCTCCTCATGTCGCGTTACGAAAAAGGTGTTTATAGATGGTATAGTCCCGACAGCTCTTTTGTTTATGCATACTCCCCCGGCCATTACAGTGAGGATTTTAATTTTCTGAAGAAGAGTTTTCCTGAAGCAGCAGATATTCTTTCGCAAAAATCATTGTTCTGGGGGAATGGATATAATTATAAAACCGGAGTACAACCCGTAATTCCTGTTCTTTCTGATTGGGATATGAGCCCGGCAAAGGATTATAGTCAGCTTATTTCTCAATGGAACAGCATGGTCAGTTATAAAGATAACCAGGGTAAGCTGGTAAATCTCACTTTGCCAAAGATAAAACTTGCAACTGCACCTGAATTTCTGGGAAAGATTACACAGTCAAGCCCTGATCTTAGAAAAATTAAAGGTGAAAGGCCGGCAGTATGGCTTTACATCCATGGTCCTTCACATGAATGGGCTTTAAGTGCCTCACGTGAGGGGGATATAATGATGACCAATGCTGAAAAATTCAGTACAATAGATGCTTTGATACAGGGTACATTTCGCAACTATCCTGAAGCCAGGCTAAACATCGCCTGGGAATCAAAGATTTATCCAGATCATGGATGGGGCGGGAAAGGAGGAGAATCAACAGATGCAATTTTCCTAAGCAAATTTGAGAAATCACTCAACGAGGCTAAGTCAATTACCAATGAAGCTTTGAAAAGTATTGCTTCAAAAATCAGGATAAATTCGCGGAAAGGAATTCCAGTTATTGTATTTAACAGTCTTTCTTGGAAACGTGAAGATCCTGTATCTTTTATTATCAGTTTTGACCCGGGGGAAGCATTGAATATTAAAATTACTGATGCAGCAGAAAAAGATATCCCTGTACAACTTTCAGATATAGAGCGCTATAAAGATAATAGTCTGAAGAGAGCCAATGCAATATTTATTGCCCGGGAAATCCCCTCAATTGGATATAAAACATATTATGTAATTCCGCTGATGACCCCAATGATAACCCGGTATAATAATCAGGATGACATTGAAACTCCTTTTTACAGGATTGAATTGGGTAAGGGTGGTGTTAAAAGTATCTTTGATAAAGAATTGAATGTTGAATTGCTGCAAACAGGGGAGCTTTTGGTAGGAGATGTTTTTACGATGAAGTCTGTCGGAAACGGAGCCGGTGAATTTTCTGATGTACAGCAGCCCGAAATGGAAGGTTTTGATAAAGTTTCCGATCATTCACCATCCTGGGAAATTGAAGACGCCGGAACTGTTTTTACCTCTTTTAAAATGAGACAAGCTGTCCGAAATGCTGTTGTTGAGACTCATGTTATTGTATATAACAACTTCAAAAAGATCGATTTTGAAACATCCCTGTTGAATTGGGAAGGAGTACTTTACAGGGAATATCGTTTTGCGTTACCCCTTAACATGAAAAATGGACAGGTATCCTATGAGGTCCCTTTTGGAGTACTTGAGGTTGGGAAAGATGAAATCTCAGGAGCTGCAGGAGAACGTTATACAACAAACTGTTCCGATGTACATCCACGGGGTGTTGAGAACTGGATAGGTGCTTCAGATGACCGGTTTGGAGTAACACTAAGTACCAGTACAGCTGTAGCCGACTATATTGATCCTACTGGACTCTCAGCCGGAGCTCTTCTTCTGCAACCTATTATGCTGGCTTCAAGGAGAAGCTGTCATGGATTGGGGAATGAATACCTCCAGACCGGGAATCATTTTTATCATTTCTCCCTTACTTCACATAAATCTGGTTTTGAAAATGGATATAAATTCGGACGACAGGCAAATGAAAAATTATTGACAGTAGTTGATCCCCAGGCTGCTAAATCTACTCCTCTGCCCGAAGAAGCAAGTTTCTTTTCTGTCGATGCTCCAAATATTTCCGTTTCGACAATAAAAAAAGCTGAGGACGATAATTCGGCAGTTATCAGGCTCTTTGAAACGGGGAAAGGTAAAACACAGGTCAATTTGAACTCATGGTTTAAAATTTTACATGCCGAAAGAACTAATTTACTGGAGTATGAAGGAGAATTAATTGAATCCGGTTCAAAAACAGTATCTCTTAAGATTGGGAGCCACTCAATCGAAACTATTAAGCTATTGTTAAAATGATAGAAACCAATAACTTACCAGAGCAAAAAGATGAACAGCAGGGAAAAAGTTGTAAGGGCTATCCAATTCCAAAAACCTGACAGTCTTCCTATCTCACATGCAATCCTGCCTTCGGCACAGTACAGGTATGGAGAGAAACTGTCGGAGATAATTAATTCTTTTCATGAGGATTTCGGCTGGCACATGCTACCGGATCTTCCACCTGAAAAACTGCCTCCTTTATATAAACTTGGACGACATTATGATGACTGGGGTACAGGTTGGTATGTAACTGTTGAAGGAAGATGCGGAATCCCGGTCGATTATCCTATTAAACCCGACCTGTCGGACTATTATAATTACAAATGGCCTGATATCTTTAGCGCAGGTGTTCCAAAATACAGGCTATACAGTGGGCATATGGCCGGAAAGAGCAACGAGTATTATGCCAGAGGCGGATGGATTGTTTTCTTTGAACAGATGCAGCAATTATTTGGCTTTGAGAATCTGCTTATTGCGCTTACACTTGAGACACCCGAAGTTTATCTCCTGCGTGACGATCTGTTGAAATTCAACCTGGCATGGATCGATAACTGGCTTAAATCCGAATATCAGGGTTTGCATTTCGCTGACGATTGGGGAAGTCAGTTCAACCTGTTAATACCCCCGGCTTTGTGGAGATCATTCTTTAAGCCTGTTTATAAAGAGATGTTTTCGAAGGTAAAAAACATGGGCCTGCATGTCTGGTATCATAGCGATGGTCATATACTTGAGATTATCCCTGACCTTATCGAGCTTGGAGTTGATGTACTCAATTGTCAGGCTTCAGTCATGGAGATGAACGAGCTAACCAAATTTGCCGGGAAAATTACCTTCCGGACAGATATTGATCGTCAGAAAATATTACCTTTTGTCTCTCCCGGAGAAGTTAAAAATTATATTTTCAAACTCTTTCATCAGCTTGGTACCCCTGATGGTGGAATAATCGCATGCGGTGAAATAAGCGAAGATGTGCCTCTTGAAAATATAAAAGCCATGTATGAGGCATTCGCAGAATTCAAATGGTAAATGGATTAATGTCTTTAATTATTGTTGATGAGTATTTCTACTGTTCCTCTTGACTAAAATAACCCCCATTTATGTTCTTAAATTAAATGATTAATAAGATGTTTTTAAAGGATTGCATTATTTGATTTTAACCAGCTTTTTAACTATATTGACAGATCTCAAATAGGTTATTTTCCCTAGTTTAAATTGTAATAAAAGAAACGCCATGCGAAAAACAGGATTGACAACAATTCTTATTGCGATGCTGATAATAATCAGTAACATGCAGTTAGACGGGCAGGTTGCACCGTCGTTAAAAGTTGATTTTTTAAATGCACCTGTACTTTTTAAGGAAGGTGGTAAATCATACCAGCAGGTGGTAGCAAGCTATCGTTCCGAGAAAGCGGGGAAAATTGTTTTCACCAAGGATGGTAAAGAACTACTGAAAGCAGATTTAGTAAGGGGTAACAACAGGTTCCTGCTTACATTTCCGGCTGTTACCAGACCAGGTAAGGTCACCATATCAGCAAAGATCGATGACAATCCGGCAGAGAAATATCCGGTGACTCTTGTTCCACCAAAAAAATGGCAGATCTATTTTGTTCAGCATTCACACACCGATATAGGTTACACACGTCCACAATCGGAGATCCTTGCTGAACACATGCGCTACATTGACTATGCACTGGATTATTGCGATCAGACAGATGGACTGCCTGATGATGCTAAGTTCCGATGGACCTGCGAATCGTCGTGGGTAACAAGGGAATATCTTCGGTCGAGACCGGCTTCACAGATCGAAAGGTTTAAAAAGAGGATTGCAGAGGGACGTATCGAAGTTACGGGAATGTATTGCAACATGGCTGAGATATCGGATGAGAATGTTATGTATGATTTTCTTCAGCCTCTGAAGGAGTTTAATAAGCTTGGTATCCCGGTAAAAACTGCAATGCAGAATGATGTTAACGGTATAGCCTGGTGCATGCCCGATTACTTTAAAAACACAGGTGTCAAATATCTTGTTATGGGTATCAATATGACAAGGTCTATCCTTCCGTTTGACAAGCCGACATGTTTCTGGTGGGAAGCACCATCGGGAGAGAGACTGCTTGCTTTCCGGGCAGATCACTATATGACTGGTAATAATTTTGGTATTGAGAGTAAAGCGATCAAACCGGAGAATATGTTATGGCACCTTGCCGATCTCGACAACAGAGGTTACCCGTTCGATAGGATCGGTATTCAATTTTCAGGTTACCGAACAGATAACGCTCCTCCTTCAACAGCAGCCTGCGAGCTTGTAAAACAGTGGAATGCCAAATATGAATATCCGAAATTAAGACTTGCTGTTGCAAGTGAGTTTTCGGAATATGTCGAAAAGAATTATGCTGATAAACTTCCTGTTTATCGCAACGCATGGCTTGACTGGTGGACCGATGGTTATGGTTCAACTTCCCGCGAGACAGCTGAGGTCAGGAAAACCCAGAATATGAAACAGGTCGATGAAGGTCTGTTCGCAATGGTCTCAATGATGGGCGGTGAACTGAGCCCGGCATTGGAAACAAATATTGATCATATCAGCGAAAATGCTATCTTTTTTGATGAGCATACATGCGGTGCTTCGGAAAGTATTACCCGTCCTTTCTCGGAAAACTCGACCAGGCAATGGCTCCAGAAAGGTGCATATGCTTGGGAAGCACTGAAGAAAGTTACATTATTGAATGAAGAGGCCTTGGCACGCTTCCAGGAGTTCCTTAAAAAAGCCGATTTCCCTGTGATATATGTTATTAACTCGATGGGATGGACCCGCTCTGGAGATGTTGAGATATTCATTGACAATGAGGTAATCCCTGTTGAAAATAAGGTAAAGATCGTTGATATTTCTACAGGCAAAGAAGTTCCGGCCCAGATACTGACCAAGCGTCGTGAAGGTGCTTACTGGGTGCTCGAGGTAAGCGATATCCCGGCAATGGGATTTAAAGCATTGAAGATAGAGATTATGGGGCAGGCAGCACCTGTTGAAGCAGGTACAAATGTTGAAGTTCTGGAGAATAAGTTTTATAAAATCATTATTGATAAAGCCACAGGATCAATAAACAGCCTTATTGATAAAGAGATGAACCAGGAACTTGCAGACGGTCAGAATCCATATGATATTGGTCAACCTGTGAGAGAAACCTTATTGAACAGGAGACAGATGACTGCAACCCAGACAACAGTGTCGAATGTAAAAGTTGATGCAGGAACAAACGGACCTGTATGGGAAAGTGTACGTATTGCGTCTGACCTTGGAGGCTTTGATAAAGGTACTGAGGGTTCTCCAAAAGGAATAGAACTTGAAATCAGACTCTGTAAAAATGTCAAAAAGATTGAGTTTAAATATATGGCTCATAAAGAGATACTTACTGATCCTGAAGCGTTGTATGTAGCTTTCCCGTTCTCACTCCCAGGTTCGAGGATCGTGTTTGAGACAATTGGAGGTACATTGACACAGGGGCAGCAACTTTCCGGATCATCATCAGACTGGAATGCAGCTCAGAACTTCGTTGCAGTACGAAGCAAAAAAGGCCAGATTATTGTTGTGAGCAATGAGATTCCTCTTTGGCAATTCAGCGACTTTAATATGGGTAAATTTGAACGTTATCCAAAACAAGGAAAAACATGGCTCTATTCATGGGTAATGAACAACTACTGGACTACCAATTTCAGGGCTTTCCAGGAGGGTGGATTCAGCTGGAGTTACCAGATCACATCAACTTCCGATACAACAAATACCTTTGCTACAAAATATGCATGGAGCGAAAGGAATCCCTTCCCGACAAGAACTTTCCCGGCTGGTGCAAATGAGTTGAAATCACCATCTATGGAGACACTTAAAATCTCAGGCCCTGCAAATGCAATGCTGGTTAACAGCCGACCTGCTTTCAAGGCAAAGGGGACCATCCTTCTTCATTTCCGCGAGTTGGAAGGATTACCTGCAGAAGTCAAATTGTCTTCAGCTGTTCCAGGCCAGTCTATTAAAAGAATGATAGAAGTAAATACAGTTGGAAAACAGATGGGACAACCTGTAACATCAGTACAATTGAAACCATATGAAGTAAGGTTCATTGAGGTTGAATTTTAAGCAGAGTTGAATTTGATTTTTCTTTATACATATGAGGGGCCGCATATACACGGCCCTCTCAATTATATAACTATAATGGGAAACGATGAAAGTGAAAATAATAATCGATATGCGTAAATTGAATAAATGGTTTTTAATCCTGCCAATTATTATTATTGCCTGTAACAATACTGATGTTACCCGGTATGTCGATCCTAATATTGGTGGTGTTGCACCTCTCCTTACAACCAAGAACCCGACGGTTCACAGGCCTCACGGTATGATAAGGGTATTCCCTGTGACGAAACCTGGTCTTGGTGATCGTTACCTGTCGGATAAAATCTACGGCTTTGCAGTCAACATGCCGGCGTACCGTAACGGTCATGTCACTGAACTTATGCCGACAAGTGGAAATGTATCGGTCGGACAGGCCGGGAACGCTTCAAGCTACGATCATGATATGGAAGAGGTTCATCCATGGTACCACCGGGTTTTGCTTGAGGATCAAGATATTACTGCTGACTGGACAACCACTGAGAAGGCCGTATTATACCGTTTCCTGTTTCAGAACAAGAAATCCGGAAATATCATTTTCAGGTCCCGCGGGATAGCATCCTTTAGCGTCTCAGGTAACAATTCTATCCAGGGATGGGAAGAGTCTAAAAACACAAAGCAATTTTTCTATGCCGAGTTTTCGAAACCGTTCGATAGTTATGGAACAATCGCATCTGGAGATTTATCTTCAGGTAAAAAAGAGATTAGCGGGAGGGGTATTGGAAGTTATTTAACCTTTAATGGTCCTGTCGCATCAGTTGAAGTAAGGATAGGGATTTCTTATATTGACGAAACCCAGGCAAAAGATAATCTTTATCTTGAAATGAACGAAAAATCTTTTGAGCAGATTTCAGATGCAAGCTATAAAATATGGGAAGACGTACTCGGGAAAATACAAATTACGGGAGGAACAGAACGACAGTTGAGGATTTTCTATACCTCACTGTACCGTAGTTTGGAAAGAATGGTAAATATCTCGGAATATGGCCGTTACTTCAGCGGTTACGATAAGAAAGTTCATGAAGATAATGGTCGCCCGTTCTATGTTGATGACTGGTTGTGGGATACTTTCCGCAGTCATCATCCTCTGCTTTTTATACTGGAACCTGAAAAACAGGTCGATATGGTACAATCATACGTAAAAATGTACGAACAGAGCGGCTGGATGCCGACGTTCCCTCAGTTCTATGGCGACTTCCCGGCAATGATCGGATTCCATTCCGCTGCGCTTATGTGGGACACTTACCAGAAAGGAGGCACCAACTTTGATGTGGAGAAAGGTTATGAGGGACTGAAAAAGAATGCTATGAGTGGTACCATGTTACCATGGAGAGCCGGACCAATGTGTTCACTCGACAGCTTTTATATTGAGAATGGCTGGTACCCTGCACTTCCTGACAGTGCTAAAGAGACTGAACCGCTGGTTGATGGTTTTGAAAAACGCCAGGCTGTTGCGGTAACACTTGAACATAGTTATGACGACTGGTGCCTTGCCCAGCTTGCAAAAGCACTGGGGAAGACAGAAGATTACAAATATTTCAGTAAACGGGCACAAAACTACCGTAATGTGTTTAATTCCAGTACAGGTTTCATGTCGCCTAAGCTGGCTGACGGGAACTGGGTTGAACCTTTCGACCCGCAGGTCTCAGGAGGCATTGGAAGCAGGATGTATTTTGCTGAAAACAATGCCTGGATATGGAACTTCAGTGTTATGCACGATATCCCATCTCTCATTGAGCTGATGGGAGGAGCCGAGACCTTTACAAACCGCCTTGATGCTCTTTTTAATGAACCAACCAGAATGGCCAAGTGGCAGTTTATGGGACAGTTCCCCGACGCTTCTGGGCTAAATGGTATGTTCCCCGCAGGTAACGAACCTTCATTCCATGTTCCATATCTTTATAATTATGCAGGTAAACCATGGAAAACACAAAGAAGGATACGTGAGATAATGGATTTGTGGTTCGATGATGATCCTCTTGGTCTGCCAGGAGATGAGGATGGAGGAGCATTATGTTCATGGTATGTATTCTCCGCCATGGGATTTTATCCCGTTACCCCCGGTAATGGACTATATGCTATCGGAAGCCCCTTCTTCGAAAAGACACGGATAAAATTGCCTGATGGCAAGACATTTACGGTAAAAGCAAAAAGTTGCTCAAAACGCAATAAATATATCCAATCGGCCACACTGAATGGAAAAGAACTCAATAGGGCATGGATAAGCCATTCAGAGATAACAGCAGGAGGAACGCTTGAATTCGTAATGGGCGATCGTCCTGATAAAGAATGGGCCGCAGATCCTTCCATTTTTGTGCAAATGTCAGGTAATAAATAGGTTTGATGAATGATATTATATGAAGTTTATTACGGCTATTGGGGTATTGAATTATTAAGTTAAATTATTGAATATGAAAATGTTATTTAGTTTATTGATGTTATTTCCCTTTATTGCGGTGAATCTTCCTGCACAACAAAGTGAAAAACCAAATCCAAATGTAAAGGAGATAATATTTGTCTTCAAGACTCACTTCGATAATGGATATACTGATATGGCCGAATCGGTCATAAATAAATATTCTACAACTATGATGGAACAGGCATTGGCCACACTGGAAAAAAGTCGTAGCCTGCCACGTGAGAAGCAATTTGTATGGACAATGCCTGCCTGGCCATTGACCAAGATACTGCAAAGATGTACTCCTGAGATGAAACCAAAGATTGAGGCAGCTATCCGCGATGGGTGGTTTGTTTATCATGGGCTTCCATTTACCCTTGAAACAGAGGCCGGTGATCCGGAAGCTCTTGTAAGGTCCCTTACATTTGCTTCAGATTTATCAAGGAAATTCAACTTGCCTTTACCCCGCGATGCAAAATTAACTGATGTTCCAAGCCATTCATGGTTTTTACCGACACTTCTGAATAATGCCGGGATACAGATACTTCACATTGGTTGTAATCCTGTATCAAGCTCACCTGAAGTGCCTCTGATATTCTGGTGGCAGGGACCCGACGGTTCGAAGCTGATGACAATTTACTGGGGTAAAAGTTATGGCACCAGCCTGGTACCTGATGAAAGTTGGAAATTCAAGACATGGCTTGCCATCATTCACACAGGTGACAACCAGGGGCCGCCCTCGCCGGAAGATGTGGAGAAGGTACTGAAGAGAGCCCAGGAACTCGCTCCAAATGCAAAGCTCAGGATCGGAAGGATCTCTGACTTTTATGACGCAATTATGAAAGAAAACCCTGATCTTCCGGTTGTAAGAGGCGATATGCCCGATACCTGGATTCATGGATATATGTCGATGCCCCGTGAAATGAAAAGCGTAAGAACAGTACAAAAGGATATATATTCTCTGGAATTGCTGAATACTCTGTCAAATCTGTGGTCGGATCAAAAAGAAGACGTCACAGAATTCACTGCTGCAGGTGCCGAAGGTGCCCTGCTGTGGGATGAACATACCTTTGGGATGGCAATGAGTCATGGACATTCCGGTGACTGGTATTATGGTGATGAATTCCAGACTCAGCGTGCTGCAGGTACCTACAAGGAGCTTGAAGCTTCCTGGAGAGAAAAGGGCGATCGTGTTTACCAGGCTGAAAAAGTCATTGAACCGGCGTATGACAGGGAGATGAAAAGAATATCGGCCCTGATAAATGTTGAAGGACAGAGGATTGTTGTTTTTAACCCGCTGCCCTGGGTACGTTCAGGAATGGTCACTATCCTGCAAGAGAATAAAATTGAGGCTCTGAAAGATCTCAGGACAGGTGAAATTATCCCGGTTCATAATAAAGGTAACATTCTCAGGTTTATTGCAAAGGATATCCCTTCAACCGGATATGCAACATTTGTTCCTGCTAAAGGAGAAAAACCTGAAAATGTCGTTACAACATTTGCCAATGAAAAAAGTAATATAATTGAGAACGAATTTTTTAAACTAAAGATCGATCCTTCAAAAGGAGCAGTGGTATCAATTATTGATAAAAAATCGGGACGGGAAATGGTTGACCAGAGTTCTGAATTTGGTTTTGGTCAATATATGTATGAACGGTTTAGTAAGGAGAATGCTACAAATTATATTAATCAATATCTTAAGGTCAGACTGTCCTGGGGATTAACAGAATTTGGACGTCCGAACCTCGATGAGACTCCTTACAAAAGAGTTGACGGGGGTAAAGCAAAAGTCACTTATTCTTCTGACGTTATTTCAGCAAAAGCTATTATGCAGTTCACTAAAGAGATGGGGAATCCTCATAATTACACTCTCTCATTTACCCTATATAAAAATCTGCCATTTATAGAACTTAACTGGTTTATCGATGGCAAAGCTGCCGAACCATGGCCGGAAGCAGGATGGATAAGTTTCCCATTCAAGGTTGAAAACCCTGAGTTTAAAGTGGGAAGGTTGGGTGCAGTTATTGATCCGGCTAAAGATATTATTAAAGGTTCAGATTTTGATTTTTATCTTATAAACAATGGTGTTGCATTACACGATAAACAGCTAAATGGATTCGGTCTCTCAACTCCTGATGCTCCCGGCATAAGTCTTGACAGACCCGGACTCTGGAAGTATTCCGGAAGTTTTATCCCGAAACGTCCAAATGTCTTTGTCAACCTCTATAACAATCAATGGAGTACCAATTTCACTGAATGGATAGAAGGCTCCTGGTCGGCAAAGATGTATCTATGGAGTTTCACAGGTTATAAAAATGAACAATCTCTTATCTCACCCAACGAAGAGTTCAGATCACCCCTGAAAGCTACACTTCTTTCCGGGAAACCTGGCACCATTCCAGTTTCAAAAGCAGGTGTCCAGTTATCCCGTAAAGGAATCCTTGTTACCTCTTTTGGCCCAAATCCATTTGGAGCCGGAACAATGATAAGACTTTGGGAACAGTCCGGGGATGGAGGGAAATGTAAAATTACGTTACCTGAGGGGGCAACTTTTACAAAAGCGGTACCTGTTAACTTGAGAAGCGAAAAATCAGGTAATGCCATTCCTGTTAAAGATAATTCTTTTGAGGTTGAGATAGGAGCTTATAAACCTGCTACGTTCTTACTTGAAATGTAGCGTTTGAATATTAAAATGGAAAGCCGGTAAGTGAAGTTTTTAATAAGTATATTTGAAATAATTCCAAAAAACTTACAGTTAATAATTAATATAAACCAGATAAACTATGAAAAGGAGTGAAGTAAATTCAATCATTACGGGAGTGAAAAACTTTTTTACAGAACATCAGTTCATGTTACCCGAATGGGCTGACTGGTCGCCCGAAAAATGGAAAGGCACTTATGATAAGTGTTCGGAGATCATTGATAATAAACTTGGCTGGGATATTACCGATTTCGGAAGCGGTGATTTCAGAAAACAGGGACTGTCGCTTTTTACAATACGCAACGGTAACTGGGACAAAAAAGATAAGATGTACTGTGAAAAGATCATGGTAGCTGATGAAGAACAGGAGACACCTATGCATTTTCATTGGAATAAGACTGAAGATATCATTAACAGGGGTGGAGGAAACCTTGTTATGGAGCTTTACATGGCTACTGCTGAAGATAAATTGTCTGAAGAACCTGTAACAGTCAGTATCGATGGTGTGCTTACAACTGTTAATGCCGGGGAACCTCTTATCTTAACGTCTGGTCAAAGCATATGTCTGAAATCCAGAATTTATCACAGGTTTTACGGTCAGAAGGGAAAAGGCAGGGTGTTGATAGGAGAAGTTAGTCTGGTAAATGATGATGCCAACGACAACCGTTTTTATGACAAGATCGGCCGGTTCCCTGACATCGTTGAGGATGTAAAACCGGTCCACCTGCTCGTAAACGATTATGCGAAATATCTTTAATCAGCATCGTACAAAATAGGTTTTTATATGCCAGGAAAAATCATAGTTTCAGGAGTTGGTTGCTGTCTTGTTGACCTGTTGTTTAATGGCATCGATTTTGGCAGTGATACTATCCGCCCATATCTCTCAAAAAAACGTGGCGACGGAGGCTTAACGCCGGGCCACCTTGTTTTTCAGGAGGAATTTGAAAAATTTTGCAGGACTGATTTCGATAAGGTTTTGAACAGTATTACAGGAGGAAGACCTCATGATAAAGTCAATATTGGCGGGCCATCGATTGTATCGTTGATAAATTTGGCACAATTAACTGATAAAGAACAATGTGAGGTGCGCTTCTACGGTCGTGGTGGGAATGATGAAATAGGTCAATACCTCCTTTCAGCACTCAGGAAAACACCGGTGGTGCTAAAGGATTATAAACTCATTAATAACCGTACCCCCTCTACCGTCGTACTATCTGATCCTTCATATGATAACGGTCATGGAGAAAGGGCGTTTCTTAACTCAATAGGCACTGCATGGGATTATAAGCCTGATGAACTTGATGACGACTTTTTTAATTCAGATATTGTTGTCTTTGGAGGTACAGCACTTGTACCACAGATTCACGACCATATGACAACCCTTTTGAAAAAAGCTAAATCAAAGGGATGCATTACTATCGTGAATACTGTTTTTGATTTCAGGAACGAAAAGGCAAGTCCTTCAAAGAAATGGCCTCTGGGAGAAAGTGATAAAAGTTACAGTTATATCGATCTTCTTATTGCCGACCAGGAGGAAGCTTTCCGTCTGAGTGGTGAACATGATCCTGATGCTGCAATCAGATTCTTCATGGAAAAAAAGGTTTCATCGCTGATAATTACTAACGGATCAAAGAATATTACTGCTTACTCTGATGGTCATTTTTTCAAATCGTCAGCTATCATCGAGATGCCGGTTTCACACAAAGTCACAAATGAACTTAAAAATCTTCAGGGTGGTGATACAACCGGTTGTGGCGATAATTTTGTCGGCGGAGTTGTAGCATCTGTTGTGACCCAATTACAGTATGGCACCAAACATCCGGATCTCCGGGAAGCTTGCTGCTGGGGAATTGTATCGGGTGGTTTTGCCTGTTTTTATATGGGAGGAACCTATTTTGAAAAAAATATTGGTGAGAAACAGGCCAGAATTAAACCTTATTATGAATCTTATAAAAAGCAAATATCAGGTTGATGTCCGTAAAATAGTTATTTTCGGGGCAGGCAAGATCGGCCGGTCTTTTATTGGGCAGCTTTTCGGAAGAGGTGGTTATAAAGTAGTTTTCGTCGATGTTGACCCGGTGATTGTCGCCAGACTTAATAGTCAGGGAAATTATCGGGTTATAATAAAAGGAGAAAAAGACGAGGAAATTATTGTCCGGAATGTGCAGGCAATTTCCGCTGTTAATATGCAAGAGGTAATAGAAGCTGTATCGACAGCCGGAATCCTGGCTGTTTCGGTCGGCAGGAATGCACTTGAAAAAGTAATCCCCGTCATTGCAGCCGGTTTAGAATTGAGATACAATAAAAACTTCAGTTGTCCGCTCGATATCATCATCGCTGAAAACATGAGAGCAGCGGGAGATTTTATGAAAGAACAACTGATAAAAAACCTGCCTTTAGAATATCCTATCGAAAAACTGGTTGGTTTGGTTGAAACCAGTATAGGTAAAATGGTCCCGATTATGACTTTGGCTGAATTGGAGAAAGATCCACTGATGGTTTATGCAGAGCCATATAATGCTTTGATACTGGATGGGAAGGGATTTAAATCACCAATCCCGGATATTAAAGGATTGGCTCCTAAAAACAACATAAAGGCCTGGGTCGACCGCAAAGCTTTTATTCATAACCTTGGACATGCGACAGCTGCTTATTATGGCTATTATCAGCATCCTGAAGCTGTGTATATGTACGAAGTACTTGACGATAGCAAGGTATTTCGATTTACAAGAGACGTAATGCTTCAATCGGCAGATATTCTAAGGACAGCTTATCCAGATGATTTTACTGCTTCTGATCTTGAAGATCATATTGATGATCTTATCTTTCGTTTCAGGAATAAAGCACTCCGGGATACCATATTCCGGGTAGGTCAGGACCTGATCCGGAAGCTTAGTGCCAACGATCGCTTTATGGGCTCAATACACCTTGCAATGCAGTATCGGATGCCCTATGATATGATACTTAAGGCAATGACGTTTGGATTATGTTTCACAGCAAAAAATGAAGCAGGAAATAGTTTTCCATCAGATATCACATTTTTGAGCTCCCTTGAGAAAGACTTTGAATTAACTTTGATAGAATTATTGGGTTACGACCCGGTTCTTGACCTTCCTGTAATAGAAAAACTTAAAGAATTGTATAAAGTGCAGTTTAAGAAGTTTAGTAATTTGCCTGATCATTCACCTGGATGTGTGTGATTCAAAAGTAAAAATTCTTTTAAAGCTTTATAAAATAACAACAATAAGAATTCAGTAATTCAAGTTCAAACACCTTAAAATTCAATGATTTGTAGCGCAGATAATTAAATGATAACCCATTATTAACACTAAAATTATGGCTAAAAAAAATTCTTTAAGCAGAAGAAAGTTCATTTCGAATGCAGCTGTTATTGGTGCAGCAGGACCTTTTGTGACAAAAGATTTATTTACCTTCTTATCAAGTAATGAGGATAAGTCTGGTAATAAGATTGACTCTGACAAATCCCAGATCTCAGGTTTAGCCCCAACAGATACTTTTTGGTTTATTCCGGCTACACACTGGGAAGGGGCGGTTTTCAAGAACCGGGAGCAATACCTTGATATAGGTTTACCTAATATTCTGACAGCTCTTAGGCTTTTAAGTGACTATCCCGATTATCGTTTTACACTCGACCAGGTATGCTATGTTAAGCCTTTCATGGAGAGATATCCTGAGGAGGCAGTTGCATTTCGTCAATTTGTTAAGGAAGGCAGACTTCAAATTGTTGGAGGTACGAATACTATGTTAGATGCCAATATCCCCGGAGGAGAATCAATGGTGCGCCAGATGCTTTATGGAAAGAGTTATTTCAGAGAAAAACTGGGAGTGGATGTGACTGTTGGATGGGCACTTGACACTTTTGGTCATAATGCCCAGATGCCACAGATACTAAAGCTGGCCGGTTATAAATCTTATTGGTTTCAACGTGGTGTACCCAACTTGGAAGTGCCTTCAGAATGGTTATGGGAAGGCATTGATGGAACTCAGATTCCTGCTTTCTATCTTCCGAAAGGTTACGGCTTGCTTGGTCATACCCCGGATAATATTGATGAATTCATCACTTTATTAAAAAAGCGATTTGATTCACTTACTCCCTGGACCAATGGTGCTGATCGGGTTGGACTTGCCAGCCCTGACGTTGCTGACCCTGTCGAAAGTGTGCCTGTTATGGTCAAAGAATTTGACCAGCGAGATGACAAACCCTTTAATCTCAGGCTTGGTGTACCCACAGATTTTGAAGAAGTGATAAATAAACGAACAGATCGCAAGGTTCTCAAAGGGGAGTTAAATCCTATTTTTCAGGGAGCCTATAGCAGTCGTATTGAACTGAAACAGAAACTGAGAAATGTTGAGAGGTTGCTCACCACAGCTGAAAAACTTGGAGCTATTGGCAACTGGCTTGGCAAACCCAACACTGAAGAAAAGGTTATGGGTGCATGGGAACCATCGATGTTCAACCAGGCTCACGATTTGATGGCTGGAGTTATGACGGATCATGTTTATGAAGATACTATACGTGGTTACGATTTTTCAACGCGCCAGGGCAAGGAGTTAGTAGAGGACCGGCTTGATTATCTGGCTTCACAGGTCGACACCGATGGTGAAGGGATACCTCTTGTTGTATTCAATTCACTAGGCTGGAAGCGCGACGACGTGGTTGAAACAGTAGTTGGATTTAAAAAAGGAGGTATCATTGATATCCAGGTAGTTGATCAGTCTAATCGTGTGGTCCCTGTTGAGATTCTGGAAGCAGAACGGTTCAAAGACGGAGGGCTTAAGAATGCGAAGATCATATTCATTGCCAGGGAAATACCTGCTCTGGGGCAGGCAGTCTACCGGGTTATCCCTCTGACATCAGCATCAGGTATCAACGCAAGCCAGGAGACCAGCGATGGGTTATTGGAGAACGAATTCTACCGGGCAAAATTAGATCTTTCAACCGGTACAATGACCAGTCTTGAGGTAAAATCAAATAATTGGGAAGTTCTGGATAAAACAGGTAACGTAATAGTTCATCAATATGATGGGGGTGACCTGTGGGAGCTCTACGAAAACCTCAAAGGTGGCAGCAATATAAATATGACACGTAAGCAGCCGGTACCGTTAGAGAATGTAGATCAGTTCAGTACAGAATATCGTGGGGAGCGCGGGAAAGTTCACCAGGGACCTGTTTATTCGGAGTACAAGCTGGCACCACACAGGTTCTGTGCCGATGGTACTTTATCGACCACTGTTCGTATATATAAAGGATTACGTCGCATTGAAATACATATACAAATTCTGAATAATGAAAAATTTGTTCGTTACCAGGTAATGTTCCCGACAACGATCAGTAACGGAAAGATAGTCCATGAGATTCCATTTGGTTCTATTGAACGACCAAACGGAATTGAATTTCCGGCTCAAAACTGGGCTGATTATAGTGATGGAGAAAAGGGGCTTGCACTTCTTAACAGGGGTCTCCCTGGCAACCTGACAAGCGATTCAACAATGATGCTTTCATTGATGCGTTCAGCACGCATTGCTTCTTATGGTTATGGAGGCGGATATGAGCGGGGTATGTCGTCTGACACAGGCCTTATGCTGGACAGGGAGATAGAGTTTGATTACGCGTTGATGCCTCACACTGGCGACTGGCGTCAGGCTGAGGTTTACCGGCATGGTCTGGAGTTTAACAATCCGTTGCTTTGCCGTAAAGCAGGTATACACGCAGGCAAGTTACCAAAATCATGGGGTTTGCTGGAAGTGTCGAAACCCAATGTAGTGATCACCGCATTGAAGCAAGGAAAGGATGGATCCACGATACTCAGACTATACGAAGCATCAGGAAAAGCCACACCAGAAGTGACTATAAAGAGCAAGGCAAAAATAAGTTCTGCTAATGAAGCCAACCTGATAGAGGACACAGGTCGTGAGTTGAAAGTTGCCATGGACGCAGTACGGTTTGACCTTGGCCCATATGAGATTAAGACATTTAAGTTACATTTTAAGGCATAATGAAATAATTGGTCTCATTTTGTTGCGGTTGCATCACTGACATATTTCAGTATTTTCAATGATTATGCCAGGTGCTAGTCAGGCTTCGGAGAGAATTCAGCATCAAAGCTATCGGGATTGTGTTTGCAAATGCTAATATTGGGAGGTTTCATAAGCTCTTATGAATTCCAAAGTCTCTTCGATTGATTTAATCCCTCCCGTTGTTCCTATCTGCATGATGCAATGAGCTCCAACTGCATTGGCAAACTTTGCACAATTAGGTATATCCCAACCTTTATATAAACCAGCAATAAATCCGGCACAGAATGAATCTCCCGCACCTGAAGTATCTATTGCTTTTACTTTATTAAATGCCGGCACCAGTTGACCTTTTTCATTTCCGGTTTTTACAAAACAACCCTCATTACCGAGTTTAATAATAACATTTTTAACACCTTTAGAATGGAAAAATTGAGCTATCTCTTCAGGTTTTATATTACCGCTCATTTCACATGCTTCATCATAACTGGGCATAAACCAATCGAGGTATTTCAGTGATGGTTCAATTTTTTTTATCCATTGACCTTTCGAATCCCACGCTGTATCCATACAGCACAGAACGTCATTTTTTTTTGCAAATTTTAGTAGTTTTTCGGTACCTTCGCCGTCAAAATCCGGCATAAGGAATGTTCCTGCAATCAGTAAGATTTTTGATTTTCTTACAACATCAAGGTTAATGTCGTCAAAGCTAAATTTAGCATTGGCACCGAAAGAATGGAGTATTGACCTCTCACCATCTCCGGATATCATGACCATTGAAGCAGAGGTCGAAACATTTTTGTCGACTTTCAGCCCTGATACATCCACTTTCTCTGAATTAAGGGTATCGAGTAAGAATTTACCAAAGTTGTCATCTCCTATCTTACCAATGACAGTGGTTTTCAACCCTAATTTGGCAAGGTCTATCACAACGTTTGCAGCACATCCGCCAATCTGAAGTGACATTTTCTCAACAAGACCCAATTTACCCTTCTCAGGTAAACTGTCAACTGGTTTTCCCAATACATCGGCAACTAGTATTCCGACACATACAATATCTGACATAGAATTATCCTGCTTTTTTGAGTGTTATTCTTTTATTTTGGTGAACCTGTTAATCCTGGGATCTGTAAAGATATCATCACCATCTGTACTCGTTGTGGAAAACTCAGAAACTACAGCACCTTTATTACCTGCTCTGAACCAATGTAAAGTATCAGGCATAAGAGTATATTGATCTCCGGGGTTAAGAACTATCTCGTGTGTTACTTTGAGATATTCCTTATGGTTTTCCAAACTGTCAAGTTGTGGGTTACAATTCTTTTCACCTGATACATATAGATATACATTACCCCATCTGCATCTGAATGTCTCCTCTTTTCCTGATCTTCCGTTCCTTGTGGGATGGATATGTTCAGGACATGTTTGTCCGGGAAACATAACAAGTTCTTTCGCACAAACTTTTGTTGTGTTCACATAAACAAGCACTTCGAGTCCGATCTTGTCAAGGTCACTTAATCCGAAATCTGCAATTTCAATAGATTTTTTTTCCTTGTCAGTCAGAATGATACCAGCCTTATCGAAATATGTAATTGCTTTAAGGCGGGCTTCTTCAAATTGTTTTTTATCGAGCATAATTTACCTCCTCTATAATTAATTAATAGTTTATATGGTTTTGGCAATAGTATTGACATTTTTTTATGTCAAAGTTGATATACAGTGATCCTTTTTCCATTGATAACATTATTGAATTTATTTTTCAAATGCATACCTCTCAGGATTGAAAAATAAAAGTCGAGAATTCTCAAGGATTTCTTTAACCCTGTTCAGAAACGCAGCTCCTAAAGTACCGTCAATTACGCGGTGGTCAAAAGAACCGGTAATATTCATCATTTCTTTTGTTACTATATTGTGATCTTTCACCACAGGTTTTTCAATTATACCTCCTACAGCAAGAATACAGCTTTCGGGCTGGTTAATAACTGCTGTAAAATTATTAATGCCAAACATCCCGAGATTTGATAAAGTAATTGTTCCACCGGTTATATCTGATTCCTGAAGTTTATTATTCTTTGCTACTGCAACGTTTCTGATATTAGCCAATGCAATCTCTGAGATTGATTTTTTATTAACCTGTTTTACAACAGGGACTATAAGCCCATTTTCCAGATCAACAGCTAAACCGAAATTAATATCTTTAAATACTTTAATTTTTTCTTCCTGATAACTTGAATTAATCAATGGGTATGATTCGATTGCTTTTGCTGCAATCTTCATTAAGATATCATTGTACGATATCTTATATCCTTTGTCAGATAGATATTCATTGAGTTTTTTTCGCAAACTGACAATCTCGGTCATATCGACATCGACAGAGACAGTATAATGAGGAGATATCGAAACGCTTTCTTTCATTCTCTTTGCAATAGTCCTCCTCATCGAAGTTGTAGCAAGTAAATAATAATCTCCTTCTACCACAGACGATTGTTTATCTATGATATAGTTATCAATATCAGCTTTTTTAATGAGGTTTTTCGAGAAATGATTTGCGATATCTTCTATTTTAATATTTTCAATTCTTGCCTTATTTTTTGCAAGAGGGGAGGCGTAAACTATTTTCAGATCTTTTTTCTGCTGAAAATTCTCTTGAATTTTATCTTTAATACCTGCCTCATTATTCAGAGATACAACCGGTACAATTTTTTTATCTTCCTGTTTAAGAATTTGTTTTTCCGGTTCTTCCGGGATCTCCTCCCCGGAATCTCCAATATATGCAACTATTTCACCTGTCTTTACCAGTTCGCCTTCCTTGTATTTTATTGCAAGAAGAGTTCCTTCGGCGAAGCTTTCAACATCCATGGAAGCTTTGTCAGTTTCAATTTCAAAAAGGACATCACCTCTCTTTACAAGATCCCCAAGATTTTTATTCCACCTCAGGATAAGCATTTCATCAGTTGTCTGCCCGACTGAAGGCATTATTATTTTTTGTACCATTTCTACCTCCTCAGATTAGATGAGCCTTATTTTCACAACCGAATATTTTAATGAACTTAACAACTTCTTCAGTAATAGCTTCTCTTGCTACTGATAGCATATCTAATTCACCGCCTCTTCCAATAATATCGTGAGGGTCCATTTTATCAATTTCATGATCGTTAATGTATGAATGAATTGATTTAAGATAACCACGTTTCAATACCGTGCCTACATTGACTTTGCACATTCCAAGTTTAATTGCTTCTTTAAGGTTTTCAGTTGAAATCCCGGTTCCTCCATGAAGAACAAGTGGAACTTTAATCTTTTTCCGTAGGGCTTTTATTAATTCAAAATCCAAATCTGACTTTTTATTTTCAAGAAGATGAACATTTCCAACAGCAACAGCTAACGCATCAATGCCTGTCTCTTCAACAAAATATGCTGCTTCATCGGGGTCTGTTTTTCTTCCCGGGCTTAATGTATCTTTAGAGATATCTGCATTTGGCAATTCACCTATTTCAGCTTCAACATCAGCGCCACAATAATGAGCAGTTTTTACGAGGTATTTGTTAATTTCTATAAATTCCTTCAACGGAATATCATGACCTTCATACATTATGGCATTGAAACCTGCTTTCAATCCATTGATCAACATAGGGATCTCATGAGCCTCGTTTAATAGTAATGCAACCGGCACTTTTGTGTTTTCTGCAATTGATTTGCCAAGAGATCCATAATGGTAAATATTTTCTTTAATAGTTCTTCTCCTGCTTCCTATGAATTGGCCTCCGAAACCGATTATTATCGGTGAGTTGGTTTTTTCAGCAGCATCAACAACTGCCAGGATAGAGTCCATATTCCAGGCTTCAAAATAACCCACTGCATACTTATTAGCGAGGGCATGATTCATCAGTCTTTTCATTGAAACTAATGCCATGATAGTATATTTTATTATCACGAATTCATTAACTTTCTTGCTTCTTCAACAATTCTCTGAGCCGAGGGGACAACAAAATTTTCCATCACCGGAGCGAAAGGGATTGGAACATCATATGTGGCTACTCTCTTTATCGGTGCATCAAGATAATAAATAGCATCTTCAGCTATCTGTGCAGCAACTTCAGCACCCCATCCATTTCTTCTTGTATCCTCTTCAATTATCATGAGCCGTGAAGTTTTCTTTATTGAATTTATAACTGTCTCATAATCAAAAGGTACTAAAGTACGTGGATCAATTATCTCAACACTTATTCCATCTTTCTCAAGGATAGCAGCAGCTTCCATAGCCCTGTAAATCATCAGAAGAGTTGCTACAATGGTAATATCCTTGCCTTCCCTTCTAATAGCTGCTACACCAAACGGAATGAGGTATTCTTCATCAGGAACCTCTCCTACAGGGCTCAGGGCTGACTTTTCGGCACGGTTACCTTTGCTGCCATACAGGAGCTTATGTTCAAATACTACCACCGGATTCTCATCGCGTATTGCGGTTTTCAACAATCCTTTTGCATCATAGGCAGTGGATGGACATATAACCTTCAGCCCTGGGATATGCGTGAAGAACCCTTCCAGACTCTGGGCATGCTGAGCACCTCTTGTTGAGGCACCCACCGGTGCTCTCATTACCATCGGTACTTTGACAGTTCCTCCGGACATATATGTCATTTTTGCAGCATTATTTGCCATCTGATCCATCATACAGAACAGAAAATCACCGTATTGGACATCAGCAATAGGGATCATTCCGGTCATCGCTGCTCCAACAGCAGCACCTGCAATCATTATCTCAGATATCGGAGTATCCAGAATTCTCTCATGCCCGAATTCTTTGGATAACCCCAGTGTAACAGTAAAAGCACCTCCGAATCCTCCTTCAATATCAATATCCTCCCCCAGACAGAATACTCGTTCGTCTCGTCTCATTTCCTCTCTTATTGCTTCTCTCAAAGCTTCTGCAATTGACATTGTAGCCATAATTATTTCCCTCCTTCAAAATAAACATCTGTTAAAGCGTCCAGCGGTTCCGGGTATGGACTCGATTTTGCATATTCAACCGCATTATCAATTTGTTCAAGGACTTTTTTTTCTAATAACTCAAGATTCTGAGTTGTACTTAATTTTTTCCCCAACAGATAATTCCTGCAAATTATTAAAGGATCTTTTTCAAACCATTCCTTTTCCTCTTTCTTATCCCTGTATCCGCATGCATCATTCCTGGAATGTCCGGATCTTCTGTAAGTCTTTAGTTCCAGAAATGTAGGTCCGGATCCTTTTCGTGCCCTTTCAATAGCTCTTGATGCAGCTTCATTTACTTTAATTATATCGTTACCGTCAACTATTTCCCATGGCATTCCATATGCATCTGCCCTTACAGCAAGATCTTTAATTTTTGTTACCTGACTGATATGTGTTGAAGCCCCGTACAAGTTATTTTCACATGCAAAAATTACAGGAAGATTCCAGATTGCAGCGGCGTTCATTGACTCATGAAAGGCTCCTTCGTTAGTCGCCCCGTCGCCAAAAAAACATACTACAACATTATCAGTTTTTCTCATTTTACATGAAATCCCGATTCCGACAGCCACGGGCATTCCTCCACCAACAATTGCAATAGCGGGGATAGCCCCTTTGGAAATATCTCCCATATGCATAGCGCCACCCTTCCCTTTGCAGCAGCCATTCTTTTTCGCAAACATTTCAGCCATCATTGAATCGACTGTCACTCCTTTGGCAAGACAATGACCTGCCGGCCTGTGAGTTGATGTCATGTAGTCTGCTTTTCTTAAATCGAACAACATCCCCACTGCAGTGGCTTCCTGTCCCTGCGACTGATGAATTGTTCCCGGCATAATGCCTTCAAGAAAAAGAAAATATATCTTCTCTTCATATTTTCTGATGAGAAGCATCTTTTCATACATTCTGAGG
>JBGOZX010000037.1:0-30343 GCA_041480425.1 Bacteroidia bacterium | reverse complement strand
CCCAATCCTGAAAAAGCCTCTTTAAAATGGGTGTATGAATTCAAATCCACCGATTTGTTAATATGTACTTACATAGCAAATAACGTAACAGTTGGAATTTATACTTTGCATCAAGAAAAATAATGATTGGTAATATTTAAAATAAAAGTCCCTAATATCATTTGAATGCCCCAAGATTTAACATTTTGGGGCATTTCAATTTTATATCGCATTAATATACAAGTGACTAAATATTTTTCACCACATCAAGTTTCGTCAGATGTAGTGTTTATTAATTATGTGGCGAATAGAATATTGTTCACATGAATTAAAATTCTATATAACTATTTATTATCGTAAACAGAAAAGTTTAGGTGCAAGAAAATGAACAAAAACACTTATACTATGTTAATAGTTTAAGATATTTCTATATATTCATTAATCAGCCACCAATCCTATGAAAACAAAAACATTCTTTTTAACTACACTGATGTTTGTATTCCTTCTAATTTGTCCTACTGGGATACATGCACAAACTGCAAAGGCTAACCTTGACCAAGTTAAATTAATGCCACAGCGGGTTGGAACTTGGGAAGCAACTGTTGATAAAGATACAGTTCTGGTCAGGGATCACCAAGAATATGGGAAAGCATATACAGGAAATGTCTATTATAATATAAAGGGAAATAAATCTCCTTATTATATGAGTAGTTCTACTTTTGATTCAAAAGATGGTAAGTTCAAAGGTTTCACACTTTATGCCAATGGAAATTATAGTACATGGATAGGCTTATGGACTACTGAAAAAAAGTTCAGTATAGATATAGTTCAAAACTTTAACCCTGAAAAAGTTTTAAGTAAAGTTGAATATGTTTATGAAACTCCGACAAGTATGACTGAAACCCGATTTACGGCAGCTGGTGTAAAAACACTCGAACGTAAGTATAAAAAAGTAAAATAGTTAGTTTGTACTTAATCAAGAATATAATAATGTCCTGAGATTTAATATTTCAGGACATTTTTATTGAACCATTTTGGTGAAAATAGAATCCCGTATTCATCTAATATATTAATATACTGATAAATAGATAGTATTTTGCCTCATCATTATTCTTCAGAAGAAGTACTTGTCAGTGGCGGTACTTTTTCTCAACCGGGAAAGATATTACGATAACCGCACAGATACCCTATCCTGCTCTCCAAAAGATTTTTAATTAGGAATTGTAGGAAAGAAAATAATACCAGTTATATGCTTTATAAAAAATACAAATGATGTGTTTGATTCTGATATAGATACAAAAAAACGTTTTCAAACGGATACAAACGACTATAAATGATTGCAAACCGTGTATAAATGATTAATAACCGGAACAGTATCAGAGGAGGGGTTAAGTTTGCTAAGAAATTAAACTTATGTCAAATTAAAACTTAAAGTCATGAACTCATTAAAAAACAGAGTCACCCTGATCGGAAATCTTGGTCAGGATCCGGAAACAAAAACCACTGAGAGCGGGAAAAAAGTAACTCATTTCACACTTGCCACCAAAGATGGTTACAAAAATGCTGATGGTCAGAAGGTAAGCGAAACAACATGGCACAATATTGTTGCATGGAACGGGCTTGCGGATATTGCAGGGAAGTATCTGAAAAAAGGCAAAGAGGTAGCTGTTGAAGGAAGGATTGTTTATCGCACTTATGAAGACAAGAAGGGTGCCACAAAGTACATCACCGAGATTGTACTTAATGATCTTATCCTGCTCAGAAATGGAGAGAAACCGGGCAAAGATGGCCAGGAAAAAGATGAATAGACAAGAGTATCGGAAATCAATCGCTGCATTTTCGGAGAAGAGAGGCTGTTTTATTATGATAATCAGCCTCTTACTTTTATTTATTCACCTGGCCCCTGGCTTTTGAAGGTACAATTGCCGAAGCCTGATTTCAACTTTTATAAAAAATATATTTTTGTATTGATTTTGACTTCGTCGAGCTCCGCTTCGCTCCGGTTCTTCATATGCCCCTGACCCTAAAGCCTGCCTGCTGACAGGCAGGGGTGCGAAAAACCGATCCCGCTTAAGCCGGAGAGCTCGACTCTGCAAGCTGTTCAATTCCGTATTTATCATCAGCAAGATCATACCTCGTTTATCGATTGAAGCTTTATATTTCATATTGTTGCAGGGATGCGCCCCCGGTTCTCTTCCGAATGCTTCGAAATAAATCATCCTGCCTGAAGTGTCAATCCTTTCCACTCCGCCGGAAACAAAATATCCATTTGTAATCTGATTTTTTAGGTTTCCCTTTCCATATTACAGATTATATGTATTATGTATCAGAGCCTCATGAAAAAAAGACTCCTAAGAAGGCAGTATAAAAATATTAATTTTACTTTTGCCCTTCTAATACAATTTTCCTTAAGAAATCAGGATAGTAAAAATGAAAAAGATCCTAATGGTTCTCCTTGCTTTGTTATTAGTAAGCCAGTCGCTTTATAACCAGACAGTTGGTACAACAGGTAAACCTATCGCAGAGATCTTCACCGATTTTCATTTCAATATTAATGATACCTCAAAAACAACTGGTTTTGGTCTGAACAGGGCCTATCTAGGTTATGATTTTCTAACTTATAGCAATTTTTCGTGTACAATTATAATTAATATCGGATTTCCGGAAGACCTTGCCGAAGGATCAAAACCCAGAAGGTATGCTTATTTCAGGGAGGCTTCCATCTCGTGGTCAAAAGATAATTTTAAACTTTCCTTTGGAATTACCGGTACACGGCTTTTTGACTTTCAGCAAAAATTCTGGGGGAAGCGATATATTGCAAATACCTATCAATCAATTAATGGCTACGGGTTTGTAGCTGATCTTGGTCTGGCAATGGATTATAAGTTCAGCGACATTCTAAAAGCGGATATTACAATAATGAACGGAGAAGGGTACTCCAATGTTCAACTTGATAACACTGTCAGGACATCACTGGGTTTTACGATAACACCTTTCGAACAACTAGCCATAAGGGTTTATGGAGATGTCATGAAAACAGGCGGAGTTTGGCAACCCATGTTGATTAGTTTTATCGGTTTCAAGAATAAGTCGCTAACTATCGGGGCAGAAGCTACATATAAATCAAATCTTGATATTACCCGCGGACATCATGCATGGGGTATCTCAGGAACAGGTGCACTTAGCCTTTCAGAGAAAGCTGAGATCTTCGCAAGGTATGATTATTCAACCTCTGTAGTTGCAGCAGGTGACGCATTACCATGGAATTACTTAAAGGATGGTAGCTTTGTAGTTATTGGCGCTCAATACACTCTGAGCCAAAATGTGAAGATTGCTCTTGATTACCAGGGCACATACCCGTATGCCCTTGATAGTCAGATATCAGATGCAGTTTTTATAAATGCTTTATTTAAATTCTGAAAACAATAGAATTTCAAAATTAATAAAGGTCAATTCCCTGAATTATCCCTTCCTGCCCGAAGAGCTTTAAGGTTTGTTTCAACTATTTCTTCTCCTTTTCTCTCAAATAGCTTTCTTACAGCATTTTCAAGACTTTTAAACGGCATATCAATAAAAGGTGATGCGGCACCCAGTATAACCATATTTCCTGAACGTGAAGATCCTGCTTCTCTGGCTATGGAATCAGCATCAATAATTATATGATTTTGAATTTTCCTTATCTCTTTTAAAACATCCTCAACAGGAGGATAATCCGGGATATTTATAAAAGGTACTGAGTTGGTTACCAGCCATCCTTCTTTTGAGAGCCAGGGAAGGTACCTCAGCGATTCCATTGGCTCAACTGATATAATTAGGGTTGCTTTACCATAAGGTATTAAATCTGATGAAACTGGAACATCTGAAAGTCTCAGATGGGATTGAACATCTCCACCCCTCTGACTCATTCCATGAACTTCCGATTGTTTCAGAAACAGGTTGTTCTCAACAGCAGCCAGACCTATTGCTGCCGCAATTGATAAGATTCCCTGCCCTCCCACTCCTGATAAAACTATATCGTTTTTCATTATAAGTTGCTTTATTATTATTTGTCTGAGGCCTCTGCTTTTTTTCTTGTTGCTGCAGTCTGAATACATTCACGTTCTGATATAATCACCGAAACGCCTTTGTATTCGAACTCTTCCTGCATTATAAGTACGTTTTCTTCATGATTCTTACGTAATGGAACAATTACCCTTATATGTTCAGGGGCTACACCAATTCCTTCACAGATTTTTTCTATTCTGCCGGTTGCCTGGGACTTCTGACCTCCTGTCATGCCCGTTGTGGAATTATCAGATATTATTACAGTTATCGGAGAGTTCTTAACCACAGCATCGAGCAGACCCGTCATTCCCGAATGAGTGAAAGTTGAATCTCCAATGACGGCTACAGATGGGAAGAGTCCGGCATCGGCTGCTCCGACAGCCATCGTAACTGAAGCTCCCATGTCAACACATGAATTAATAATACTATAAGGAGGTAGTGCTGCAAGAGTATAACAACCAATATCTGAAAATACTCCATTGCTGTTGAAGGGTTTAAGAGCTTCCTTAATAGCATCAAAAGTATCAGCATGTCCGCATCCTTTACAGAAAGAAGGAGGCCGCATCCTGACAATTTCAGGCACCTTTTTAACAGGTTCAACCGGTAATCCGATTGCTTTTGCAACAATAGAAGGATTCAATTCACCATCGCGTGGCACTGCACCGTCGAGGCGGCCAAGTATTTTCAGGCCGTCGTCAAGTATTCCTCTGAGAGCTTCCTCAACGATAGGATATCCTTCTTCGAGAACAAGGATCTCTTCACATCTGCCTGTTATATCTTTAATAATGTCTTTCGGGAAGGGGTAAGCTGTAATTTTCAGAACCGGAAAATCAGGTTCTGCATCCGGAAAATTTTCCATCAGATAGTTGTATGCTATCCCGCATGTTATTACTCCGAGTTTACGGTTCATGCCATCCCTGAAGATGTTGAATTTTGAAATCCTGTTATCATATTTTAATGATTCATAAGTAGATAACAATGCTTTGTACTTCTTTCTTGCTATTGCAGGCAGAAGAACAAACTGTAGTGGATCTGAGGGAAGACGAAGCTTCTTTTCCGGCTCTGAAAGCCGGCGTTCTACTCCTGAGCGTGAATGAGCAAGACGGGTCGTGATACGGAAAAGGACCGGTATTCTGAATTTCTCAGAAAGGTCAAAGGCCTCAAAAATCATATCATATGCTTCCTGCTGGTTTGAAGGCTCAAAGACAGGTACAAATGAAAATCTTCCATAAAACCTCGAATCCTGTTCATTCTGGGAAGAATGCATCGAAGGATCATCAGCAGCGACAACAATAAGTCCTCCATTGACGCCGGTTATCGCAGAATTTATAAAACTGTCAGCAGCTACATTCAACCCAACATGTTTCATTGCCACCATTGCTCTCCTGCCAGCATACGACATTCCAAGTGCTGCCTCCATAGCTGTTTTCTCATTTGATGACCATTCCCTGTGTATACCGCGATCTGCAGCTTCTTTTGATGTCTGGATATATTCCATTATTTCTGTTGAAGGTGTGCCGGGATAGGCATACATTCCACTTAACCCTGCATCCATTGCACCAAGAGCAATAGCTTCATCGCCTAGCAATAGTAGTTTTTGCATATTTATCTTCTGAATATTTGCAGATTATCATTACTAAATGACAAACTATAAAAATACCAGTTTAACTTTACATATGAAATTTATATAAAAATAAGCTAAAAGTTTTAGCGTTAAATTCAATAATGCTTATTTTGCAGACTCTTTGCCAAAAATTGGTTTTGAATAATACATCAGATTGAATTGACTAGATTCTTTAATACGATTTTTTTCTTATTACTGCCTCTTCTCATAACAAAGGGTCAGACAATTGAGAGGGAGAGGTTTTTCCAGGTAACCGGAATAATAACTGATGAGGAGAGCAGAGCATTATCTAATGTAGGTGTTATTTCATTAAAGTTAAAAAGAGGTAACATCAGTGAAAAAACCGGAATTTATTCCATCACCAGTACACCTGGTGACACAATACTATTCAGAGCTCTGGGTTTTAAGAGAAAACTTGTTAAAATTCCCCAATCGTTTGATGGAAGACATTTCTATACTGATATTGTAATGAGCTATGATACAATTCCCATTGAGGATGTGGTAATTTTACCATGGAAGAGTTACAATGAATTTATAAAGGATATGACAAAACCTATCCCGATTGAGCCTGAAATAGCAAATATGAACAACAATTTGGCATCGATATATGCTGGTGTGGCAAATACAACGGGAGTAAAAATAACACCTGAGGCAGGCTACAAATATGCAATGGAGCAGAATTTCAATGCCATGGCTACAAAAAACCAATATCCTGTCAATAATCTTCTTAACCCTTTTGCCTGGGCTAAGTTTATTACCGGAGTCAAAAACGGACTATTTAAAAATCAACATTTTAACAAACCTGTTAAAGCAAAAGCTGTAAAAATGAAGAAAAAGAAATCTGCAGGAGATAAATAAATATTGCAGTTTCCGCAACAAAAAATAAGATTTTAAGTTTCGCATTCTATGGGAAATGATGAGAGCAAACTGGTTGGCATTCTTGGTACTGTTATAATTCATCTTATTGCAGGAATAATTTTCATATTGTTTCAGTTTCATACATTAAAAAAGGATTATTCAAAAGAATTCAAAGTCGAGGTTGCTGTTTTGGAGGAATCTCCATCAAACGAAAACAAGATTAAGTTACCTGTAAATCCCGTCAGAACTGTAGAAAAAGTGCTTAAGGGGGATGATGAGATGCTTAACATTGCACGGAATCTGGCTAACAAGACTGAAGAAAAAATAAACGCTGCCGACTATATTAATAAAGTAAAAGAGGAACTTATTCAGAGTGGAAAACTTGGTAAAGATAACTATATCGACGAACAGAAGAGGGTGAATGAGATGACAGATGAGGGGATTACTGACTTTGAAAACCGTCCAAAATTGACTTCTACTGAACCCAAAAAACCAAAAGAATCTCTGGAGATGGCTGCAAATTATAAAGGTCCGACCCGAATTTATTATGACCTTATGGGCCGTAATCACACCTATCTTCCGATTCCCATTTACAAATGCCAGGGATCCGGTGTTGTTGTTCTTTCAATTGAGGTTAATCAGCAAGGGATAGTGGAATCAGCAAAGATTATTGAGAATGAAAGTACAGTCACCGATGATTGCCTGGTAGAAACTGCCGTAAATACTGCCTTGATTTCAAGGTTTAATCCTGATATAAACACACCGCGGTTACAAAGAGGAACACTTACTTATCAGTTTGTGGCGCAATAGCTTAGATAGTATGCAAAGTCTTAATGTCTTAATGTCTTAATGTCTTAATGTCTTAATGTCTTAAGTCCTTAAGACCTGAAGTCTTTCCGTAATAAGTAAGAATCTGAATAAGAAATCTTATTTTTAAAAAAGAAGTATGTCACTTTCCCTGTTAAATGGGCGGATTACTTCCGGTGTATTTCTGTTGGCTGATTTATCATTTACAAGGCTGCTTATGGTATGAGCTTTCAGGATTCCAGAAGGACAGGGCTTCAATAATCCAAGGGCTTCAGAACTATTGGTTGAAAGGCTGATCCATTTGTTTTCCGATTCCTTATCCAGGATGGCAGGCATCCTTTTTTTTGAGTTATGAACCACTGACATCAGATCATTTGCATCGGTGGTTATAATTGAAAATGTATCAAATGTTTCACCTGTTCGGCTTTCGACCCACTGATCAAATAACCCGGCAAGTGAAAATATCTCATTATTAGTATGATAAATATACCATGGTATTTTTTCTTTACCAATATGCTGCCATTCAAAGAAGCCTTTTACAGGTATCAGACATCTTTTAGATTTAAAAGATGCTGAAAAAGAGGGTTTTGTTGCAATGCTTTCTGCTCTTGCATTAAATGTTTTATACCTTATGGCATTCGCCTCATCAATATTTCTGACCCATGAAGGAATCAAACCCCACTTCAGAAGTTGAATCCTATCGGAAGATCCGGAACATAATGCGGGTATATCATGGAGTCCGAAAGCATGATAATAGTAGCTTGGCTGGTACTTTTCCCTGTCGGGGAATGTGGCCCCGTATCTGCTCTCAAGCTCATCCTTAACAAGATTTACATTAACTGAGAAACACATGACTATTTCAATGAGTCCTGGATTAACTGATCTTTAAGGGGCAGTGGCAGTGAATATTTAAAAAGGTCATATTCCGGCCAATATTTTATCTGGGAAATTACTCTCGTCATCATATTATTGATGTATGAGGAGATTTCGGGGCCATTCCAGGCACTTGAATTAAACAGGACAACCCAGGCAATTCCGTCAGATTGTCTTTTCAACATTCCTGCGGTGCCGGGGAATGAGCCGGTTCTCCACCAGTTACCATCCATTATGGTTGCTTTCCAGCCGACAGGTGCAAATCCGTTACCTGTATCAGTCATAAACCTGATACTATAGTCACTCAGGATATCCTCCCTTGTATTAAAACCATCTACAGCAAGAAGCAAACGCATAAGATCAGGAGCGGTAGCAAGCCAGGATCCTGCTCCTCCGAGAGCCTCTATATCATTTCCTCCGTAGGTGGGAGAAACCAATTCGCCGGTCCCGTATATTGAAGGCTTAAGTTGCACATCGGATGGTTCATAATAGGTAACTTCAAATGGAGCTTTTTGTGAAGGAAGGTTCCCTGCAAGCACCATATCATAAATACCCAAGGGCTCAAGGATTTTATGCCTACAGTATTCATCATATGACATGCCTGATATCTTTTCAATTATAAGTCCAAGGATGCTGTAACCCAGGTTTGAGTATGACCGGCCGGTTCCGGGTGTAAAATGGAGTCTCTTGTCAAGTGCAAATCTTATGATCGTCCTGGTATCGACAGGAAGATCAACGCCCATTTTTTTAGCTACTACCAGTGGCATAAACATCTGATCTCCCCATCGTTGTGTCCATCCTGCCTCATGACTGAGAAGATGAGCAACTGTAATGTCGGATACCCTTTTATCTTTTGGATTGCTGAAATAAGGATCATTAAGTATCCCATCCGGACCAAAAACCTTATTGTCAAGAGATAGTTTACCCTCTTCATGAAGTTTCATTATACCCACCGCAGTTATTAATTTGGAAATACTGGCTATACGGAACCTGCTATATGGCTCTGTTTTGTTCATGGACGCGGTATCGGAGAAGCCGAAGCCTTTTGCAAAAATCAGCCTGCCATCTTTGGAGATTGCAAGGGACGCCCCCGCAATACTCCACCTGTGCATGAATGAACTTATTATTTTGTCACATCCCTCAAACTCCCTGCCTGATGAGCTGGAATTGGTAAGCCGGACATTGCCCGGAACCAGTTTGTCAGCAATATCACCGGTTTGTTCAATTGCGCCTGGATCATAACTTATAACCGATACCAGGAGGGCTACCAATAATATCTTTTTTTTCCTTGTCAAAGATTTAATATTTCCCGGGACAAAAATAGAAAGTATTCTGTTCAGGTTAATAAAATTATTAAAAATATTATCCTCGATCTTGCTATTGTTGTTTTAAACAATAATTTTTTATCTTTAATAACGAATTAAGAAAGAATCAAAAAATTAACTTTGTAACCATGCTGGCAATAAGGGTTTCATTCTTTAAGATCTTAATGTTACTGTCCATTGTTTTTCCTTACGGTCGTATAGTTGCCCAGGAAGACGAAATTGACACTTCTGCATTTTTGATTCCACTTGACCAATCTTACCTTGATTATTACCTGATGATTGCAGCATCTAATGGATCCGATTCAGAAATTGAATGGCTTATTAATTATGGGGCTGATATTGATGCAGAGTCGATGGAAGGTGCTACCCCTCTGATCTTTGCTGTTGCCAATAACCGGCTTAGTTCAGTTAAAATACTATTAACTCACAATCCCGATATTAACCGGATAACTTCGAATTATGAGACACCTCTCCTTATTGCAGTAAAAAACCAGAATGTTGAAATTGCCGAAGCATTGGTAAGAGGAGGAGCTGATGTTGATATGGCAGACAGATACGGTGCTACTCCCCTCCACTATGCCTCAATATATGGCGGCTTTTATGTAACTGATCTTCTACTTTATTACGAAGCCGACTGTAATAAAAAAGCACTGGACGGGACAACGCCTCTTATGGCAGCCATTTGGTCAGGATATGCTGATATAGCTGATTTGCTTATTCAGAATGGTGCTAATATGGAAGCCAGAGATAAAGAGGGCTTTACCCCATTCCTAATTGCCTCCCAGAACGGCGACACTCTTTTAATGAATCTTCTTTTGAAAAAGGGGATAGACATTTATGAGAAAAACAATTACAATTACAATGCATTGACGCTTGCAATTGAGTCAAATCAGAAGATAGCAGTTGATTTTCTTCTAAATAAAGGAGATAAATGGGCATCCTCATTAGAGGAAACTGTAAATCCATACAGTGTTGCTTTAGTTTACAGGAGAAAAGAGATGATCAGTATTCTTGAAAAGAATAATATTCCTGGTAAACCAAATCCTAAGGTTGATCAGATAGCATTATCGGCCTCTGCCAGGTTTAATGGCAGAGATTTCTTTACCGGAGCAAGTCTCTCGTTAAAAGAATCATATTTTAACGGAGGCATAATTGCCGGTTGTGATGTAAAATTGTGGTATACAAGAGTATTGTTTAAAAATAGTGAAGACATTTTTTATCAATACATGGATAAAAGATCGGTTGTATATGCAGGATTGTTTAAAGACTTTTCACTTACTGATAATCAATTCAGTAGTAATTTTGCATTTTCAACATCTCTTTCGGCTGCCTACTCCTTTGGCAATAAGCTGAAAGGAACCAGTTTGACGCCTGAGAACAAATTTATGGTAGTACCTGCCATCAGTTTGAAACTGACCAAGAACAATTTCATTTTTACTGGTGGAATAGAATACATGAATTCAAAGTATTATCATATCAGTCCCTTATGGTTCAGGGCTGTTTGCTCATATAATCTTTTTTTAAGCAAAGTCAAGGCGCCAGGTAAAAAAATTAAATGGTATTAACGTATATGAAGGAAGTTATCAGGTTGTTATTTTTTCTGCTCCTTACAATCTGTTTTTCATGTGAAGAACAGGGGTTGTTTGTAAAATGCCCTGAATGTACTGCTGAAGAGCCCGATAAAGCAACGCTTGAAATAAAGCTGAAATTCATTGGTAATCCGATCCTGGTTAAGATATATGAGGGGGATCTTGAGGATAATATTTTATATGATTCATTTGAAACACTCATGACAAAATATACTTTTTTAGTAGGGTTAAATAAAAAATATACTCTTACAGCCACATATCCTATTAACGGTATTACTTATATTGCCGTCGATTCAGTAACTCCCAGGGTAAAATACGATAAGGAGCAATGCGAGGATCCCTGTTATTACGTTTATGATAAGGTAGTTGATCTGAGACTTAAATATACGGAGTAAAAATAAAATCAATTGGGAATTAGAAATAACAAATAACAAATAACAAATTACCTCAAATACCTACACCCCTTCATACTTAAACAAAGGATTTCCTGCAAGTGCTCTTTCTCTGATCATCTTCACCTCAGATTTCTTTAAAGGGGTCAGCTTATTTCTGATACTCAGTGCAATCCTGAATAGTTCAGCTTCGCCGGGAGGTACAGCTGCAGTTATGGGATGGGATAAAGTGAAGCGCAGACCCATTCTGATATCTTCCGGGGTGCTAAGAGGTTCATACCAGCATTTCGGATACTTTGAACGGTCTGCACCCTGTGGCCATGGACCTTTTGCCATTGCTTTGAGAGCCAGGATACCCATTTTCTTTTCCTGAGCACGTGTCAATACCTGAGGTCCAAAATTTCCGGCATTCCAGGTTGTGTAATTGAACGGGAATAATATTGTATCAAAATCGAAACGATCTATCAATGCCATTGCAGCTTCCACTGAATGTGCAGAAAATCCAATAAAACGGATCTTCCCCTCCTTTCTTGCCTCCAGAAAGGTCTCCATTGCACCTCCCGGTCCAAGAATGGTGTCAACATCCTCAAGTGTAGTGACCGCATGATGCTGATAAAGATCAAGATGATCAGTACGAAGGTTCTTTAGTGATTGTTCAAGTTCCCTGCGGGCACCTTCCTTTTTCCGCTCTCCGGTTTTACAGGCCAGAAAAACATTTTTCCTGTAGGGTTCCAGAGCTGGTCCAAGTTTAATTTCTGCATCACCGTAGGATGGTGCAACATCAAAATAATTAACTCCGGAGTCAATAGCCAGCTTAACGGCAGCAGAGGCTTCTTCGGGTATCGCATCCTTTACAATAATCCCTCCGAATCCGATCATCGAAAGCATCTCCCCGGTTCTCCCTAGAGACCTCTTTTCAAGCTTTCCCGGAATTGTTTCCCTTGCAATAGCTGAAAGATCTGCAGGGAACAGGCTCATCATCGGGGCAATAATTACTGTTGTTTTAATAAAATCACGTCTTTTCATAGCAGTAAAATCTAATTTTTACATAAATCATAAGTGTAAAAGATAGTAAATTGTTCGGAAATATCAAAAAATTCTGGTCGTAATTCTAACAACCCTGTTCCTGCTTTCTTTAATTCCTGAACTCATCCCCCTTGCCCTCTCCAAAGGCTTCGGCAGGCAAAGTCCGTCCACCTGGTTTCATTTACCTCTGATTCTTACCCTTGCTGTTTCCCACGGTCGCCCGTCCTTAGCACTGTAACACCTGATGTACGTCCCTGCAATGCGTTACTTACGTTTCCTGTAGATACAGGGGTGAGTTTGGCAGGTTCAACGACCCCGACCGAACCAGTCAAATCCCTCCTTCTCTGGGCTGTTTAACCGGTGACCATATTACAAAAAGAAAATCGAATTTTTTACCAAAATTTGTCAAAAAGTTATCAATAATAGCAGTCAAAACATTGTGTATATGTATTTTACACAATGTTTGACCATTGAAAAACTTCACCTAATTTGTTTTTACACAACACAAACCAATATGACTCTGTCTTTTTGAAATCAAATAATGTATATTTGCTTCTCTAATTTGAGCCCAACCGCAATGAGTACAATCAGGAATAGTTACAGCAGTGTAAATGAATGTAGGTATATTGTTTACCTTTTCGTTTTTTTGTTGATACTGACTGGTTGTCATTCCAATACTAAACCATCATCTGGGTCACAGAAACAATCTATCGCAAATCTTCCACCAGCGAATGATGATTTTTTCCAGGAGATCGGGCAGGAGATCGGATTGGATTTTATTCACTCCATAGGGGACAGTGATTTGCACAATATTGTCGAATCAAGTGGCGCAGGCGCCGCTTTTCTTGATTATGATCAGGATGGGAATATTGATTTATATGTGTGCAGTGGTACCTGGCTCGAAGGTTTAAGTAGTGGCAAAAAGCCAGATAAAATGCCTGAGAACCATCTTTATCGCAACCGTGGGGATGGCACATTTGAAGATGTTACCAATAAATCAGATGCGGGTGGTCCATGGTATTGCATGGGAGTTACGGTAGGCGATTATAATAATGATGGTTACCCCGATTTATACCTGAGCAACTACGGACCCAATGTACTGTTAAAAAACAACGGTGACGGTACTTTTACTGATGTTACCAAACGTGCCAAGGTTGGAGGAGGACAAAATGAATTCAGCGTAGGAGCTGTCTGGCTGGATTATGATAATGATGGTTTTCTTGATCTTTACGTGGGGAATTACCTTAATTATGATCCTCAATATAAGTATTATTATGCTCCGGACGGCTTTCCCGGCCCATTAGCCTATGACAGCCAACCGGATGTTTTGTATCATAACAAGGGTGATGGTACTTTTGAAGATGTAACTAAAAGCATGGGAATTGTTGATGTTGATGGAAGAGCAATGGGTGTGGGGGCTGTAGACTATGATGATGATGGTTTCGTTGATATTTATGTGGCCAATGACCATTCACTGAATTATCTCTGGCATAATGATGGGGGAAAGGGATTCACTGACAGGGGCACCATGTCTGGAACAGCATTCGGTCAGGCGGGAGAATCAACAGTAAGCATGTCGGTAGATTTTGCCGATTATAATGGGGATGGATTAATTGACATTTTTCTTTCAGATGATAAGTATTGTTCTCTTTATGAAAACTTAGGAAACGGGATTTTCAGTGATAAATCATATCCTTCCGGTATTGCTATGGCAGCCGGACAATTTGTTGGATGGTCCTCCTCTTTTATTGATTATGACAATGATGGCGATGTTGATATTTATAAAACAAATGGTCAGTTGAAGCATTTGTACGGACAGGAAGATCAATTATTCGAGAATATTGGAGATGGAAAATTCAAAGATGTTTCCACAGAACGGGGTAAATACTTTGAGAAAAAGCTGGTTGGACGCGGGGCTTGTTTTGGTGATTATGACAATGATGGCGATATTGATGGGTATATTGTGAATCTGAATGATCGTGGAGCATTTTTGAGAAATAATAAAGGGAATCAATATAACTGGCTGACTCTTAATTTGATCGGAACAACCAGCAACAGGGATGGAATAGGCTCCCGTGTAAAAGTAACTTCCGGAGGCATGGTACAGACAGCTCAGAAAAAAAGTACAACAGGTTACCTTTCCCAGAATGACCCAAGGATGCATTTTGGCCTCGCAAAGAATGAGATGGTTGAAAGAATTGAGATAAAGTGGCCTTCAGGTAAATTGCAGGTATTGGAGAATATCAAAGCCAATCAGATCCTTACGGTCAAAGAACCCTAATATAACCTTTTAATGAATAGAATAAGAGCGACCATAATTCTTTCTATCTTAATGGCCATAGTCTTTACTTGCATCTTTTTTTCTTCCTGCAAGGAAAAGTCTATGGATGGCAAAATTATTTTTACGCAGGTTGCAGGAAAGTTGCAGGATATTAATTATGTAACAGGAGATTCCTGGAGATATATCCATCAGACACGTATCGCCGTTCTGGACCCTGATAGACCCGGGAGATCATTAAAGGTGCTTACTGCAGGTTACTATTCTGCTCGGTCTCCTGAGATTTCCAATGATGGCAAATTCTTGCTCTTTGCTGCACAGCAGAAGCAAAATGATCCATGGCAGATATGGGAAATGAATTTAGCGGATTCAAAAATCAGGCAGGTTACTTCTTCGGTGGAAAACTGTATCGATCCTGCTTATTTGCCTGGTGGACGTTTGGTATTTAGCAAAGTAAATGTGAATGATACTTTGAAAGCAGGACATTCCCTGTATACCTGTAATCTCGATGGCTCTAATATAAAACGAATTACTTTCAATCCGCATACATATTTTGCTTCAACCGTTTTGAAAGATGGTCGTGTTTTAACAATTAGCAGACAGCTTTATCCTGATCAGGGAGATCCGGTTTTAATGATTTTGCGCCCTGATGGTACAAAGGCAGAAATGTTTTATAAAGGTATCGACGGTAATGCATTATTTAGCAGGGGATGGGAATCAGTGAATGGCAAAATATTATTTATAGAATCAGACAAAAGCAGTCAGGAAGGAGGAGATGTAATTTCTATCAATTATAATCGACCTTTACATTCACGGATTAATCTCACGGCTGAAATTAAAGGTGATTTTCGCACTGTTTTCCCGTTGCAATCAGGCAGGCTGTTGGTCTCCTATCGTCCGTCTGATACAAACCGGTTCGCGCTTTACGAATTTGATCCGGAAAATATGGTTCTTGGTAAGGCTATTTATAACAATCCGGACTACGATGTATTAGAAGCTGTAGTTGTAGAAAAACATGAAAGGCCAAAAAAACTGCCAAGCGAGGTGGATATGGGAGTGAAAACAGGATTACTCCTTTGTCAGGATATAAATGTATTAGATCCGCAATCAGCGGGTATTGCTTCGGCTTTTCCGAAAGAATCCAAAATTGAGGTGTTGGGAATAGACTCAACGCTTGGAGTAGTTCAGGTTGAGGAAGATGGTTCTTTTTATTTAAAAGTTATGGCTGATAAACCCTTTCAAATTCAGACTATTGATAAGAATGGACATGTTTTGCATGGGCCCTGTGGCTGGATATGGTTGCGTCCTAATGAACGGAGAGGATGTGTAGGTTGTCACGAAGACCATGAGCTGGTACCCGAAAACAGAGTGCCCCTTTCAGTTAAAAAACCTCCGGTTATTATACCGGTTCATATAAGTAAGGTTGATGAAAAAAAGGTTTCATTGGAATAGTTATGAAGAGATTATATAAATTATTCTTGATTTTCGGAGTTCTTATCGTGTTGGGATTGGTTGTTCATTTTCCCGGACGCAAATTAGCCAGGGCACATGTCAACTATAAGACGGGGGTTGAAGACCATCCACTTTTATGTACTTCATGTCATCTCTATATCCAAAAGACCGGACCTATTTCAAAACTGGTCAATAAAGATTATTACTCACCATTTAATATGGCTGTTTCTAAAGATGGCGGCCGGTTGTATGTTGTTGCACAGGAGGGTAATGCCTTAATGATACTAGATCCTGAAAAACATAAGGTATTAAATAAGATCAGGGTCGGGAACCACCCTCATAGCGTAGTCCTTAGCAGTGACGAGCGAATGGCTTATGTCAGCAATCAATGGTCTGATAATGTGTCGGTAATAGATTTAGCTACCTCAAAGGTGGTTGACACCCTGAATACAGCTAATGGTCCTGCAGGACTTGCTTTAAGCGCTGACGGACAAGTTCTTTATGTAGTAAATTCTTATTCATCAAATATTTCTGTCATTGATCTTCATACCAGAGAAGAACGAAAAAGATTAACCGCGGGGAATAATCCTACTGGAGCCCAAATATCTCCCGATGGAAAAGTCATTTATGTAACCAGCAGACGCGCCCTTATTGCTCCCTACGGAGAAACTCTTATGAGCGAAATAACGGTGTTGAATGACAGTACGCAAAGGATAAGTGAGCATAAGAACATAGAATCAGCCCATATGATGGAAAACGTTGCCTTTACTCCTACCGGAGATCTTGCATTGGTGACGCTTATCCGGCCCAAAAACCTGGTTCCGTCAATACAGGTTGAACGGGGATGGATGATGACTCATGGAATCGGAATCATTGAGCAGAAGAAAAACGGCCGGGTAATTCAGTTATTACTCGATGAGCCAAATGCGTATTATTCCGATCCGTTTGATATTGTTATTACACCGAATGGAAAAAAAGCTTTTATATCAAATTCTGGTGTAAATTGCATTTCTGTGGTTGATATTGATTCAATCCGGGCTCTGATAGCTGTGTCTACTCCTGAAATGCTCAGGACCTATTCCAATAACCTGGGGATTAGCAGCCATTATGTCCTGAAGCGTATTCCTACCGGGGCAAATCCAAAAGGTCTTGCACTCTCTCCTGACGGAAAACAGCTATATGTAGCTGAGCAACTCGAGGACAGGATCGCGGTAATTAACACAGAAAGCATGGAGACAATTACTGACATCGACCTTGGTGGTCCCAGGAGAATTACAGTAGCACGGCGGGGGCGCAGACTTCTCAACAATGCAGGACATACTTTTCAGGACCAGTATTCCTGTTATACTTGTCATCCTGATACGCATGAGGATGGCCTGGTATATAATATGGCATCAAAGGATATGGGACGTAATCTTACAAACACACAGTCTTTACGGGATATCGGTGATACTCCTCCATTTAAATGGAACGGCAAAAACCAGACTGTATATAAACAGGACGGTATACGTTTTTCTACGGTACTGACGAGGACAGAACAATTTAGTTATAAGGATCTTGATGCACTTGTTTCCTATATCATAACAGGTATACCTTATCCTCCGAATCTTCAATATAATCCTACCGGAGAATTAACTGAAATGCAACTTCGTGGTAAAGCAATTTATGAACGCACAATAGATAAACGTGGTAATGTTATTCCACCCGGAAACCGTTGCATAACCTGTCATCCGCCCCCATATTTTACAAACCTGAAATTGGCGGATGTTAGAACCCTCGCAGCATCTGACGATTCCATGTTATTTGATACGCCTCATCTAAATAATATTTATGCCTCAGCCCCCTATTTGCATGACGGTCGCGCTGCCACGCTTGAAGAGATATGGACCAGGTATAACCCCAATGATAAACATGGTGTTGCCAATGATCTGACGAAAATCGAACTTAACGAATTGATTGAGTATCTGAAAACGTTAAGTAGTCCCCAATACTACAAAGAAACTGCGGAAAAATATCATACTAAAATTAAGTCTTACTAAATTTGAGAACTATGAAAGAATTTTTCAAAAATAGGCCTGTTCGATATACAGTTGTAACTATTGTCTTTCTTGGAATTTTTTCTATGGGATTTCCAGGTAGTAAAAAAAATATTTCTGCACAGAAATTTCAGAAGACTGAAAAAGAAATGTCTGTGGGTTCTTCTCAAGTATCAGATGAAGGAAGTTTTAGGGGGACGTATATTAAAAAGGATGCAAAGGCAATGCCGATATATGGCAATTGGCGCAATTTTACGACAAAGGATGGGTTACCATCTGACAAAGCTTATTGTGTTCGCATAGATGGCAAACGGGTATTGGTAGGAACCCATGATGGTCTTACAGTTTATGAAAACGGGGTATGGCGCACATATACAACAAAGGATGGTTTGGCTCATAATGGAGTAGTTTCCATAGATGTCAGCGAACTTACCGGGGATGTATGGATTGGAACCTTTGGTGGTTTGAATCGTTGGTCAGCCGGGAAATTCACAACTTTTACCCAATTCAATAGTGGCCTTCCCAACGATTTAGTTTACTGCGTTATCTGCGATGGGAAAGATGTATGGGTCGCCACAGGTGGAGGTGCTGGTGATTATGATACTCAAACCGGGAAATGGGGTATCTACACTGAAATGAATGCTCCTATGCATGAGCCGTGGACATATGGCGTTTCTGCCGGTGATGGAAAAATATTTATCGCTGCATGGGGAGGCGGAGTTATTGAATTTACCAAAAAAACCAAACAATTCAAGGATTACACCGACCCGGACGGTGAAATGGAAATAGACCTTTTACCTGATGATGGTCTGGTTCATGATATTACAACAGCAACCTCATATGCAGATAGTATTTTATGGGTATCAACATATTTTGGTCTAAGCCGTTATGATGGTACACACTGGAAGGGCTATTTCAATACCGATAGTGGTCTGGCAAGTAATTTTATCAACTTCATCAGGGCCGAAGGTCCGGTAGTGTTTGTTTGCACTGATAATGGATTAAGCAGCACTGATGGTAAGAATTGGGTAACTTATAAGAAAAATGACAATAACGAAGATGGGAAGGCAATAATAATAAATGGTACTGAAAAAAAAGAATTGGCATTATCTCCATCTATTTCCCATAATTTTACAATTGGAGTTGATGCCCGGGATGATGTGCTGTGGGTTGCTACCTCGAAAGGTGTAAGCCGTGGAGAGTTACTTAAATAATTATTCTTTTGTTTTATTGGAATATAAATAGTAAACAATTTATATTTGGGAAAATGGGTAAAAAGCAACTTTTAATAGATCTGTCAAAGCTTACTGATGGAGAACGTGTGGAGATGAAGAAACTTGGAATCTTGTCCGAAGAAAATCAATTACGAAAATCCATCTACCCGTCAATACATGCAAAACGTTCTCCAATTGAAAAGTATGTAGTACATGCTTCCCAGGTAATCAATGAAGCGTATAACTATCAGAAGCCATCTTCTTTTTCAAGGGCATTACGTTTAGATCTTGGCGGTTACAAGATTTTATTAATTTCAGGTACAGCCAGTGTTAATGAAGAAGGCAAAGCTGAGCACATTGGTGATTTTAAGGCCCAGCTTTGGAGAACTTACTGCAATATCACTGCCCTTCTGGCAGCTGAAGGGATGTCCTGGCATGTTGTAGTCAGAACAACAAATTATCTCAGGGATATTGAAAGGGATTATGCCGAATTCAATAAAATTCGCACCACCTTTTATCAGTGGATGAATCTTGATCCTTTACCTGCCAGTACCGGGCTCCAGGCAAGGTTATGCTGGGAAACCCTGCTGGTAGAAATTGAAGCATATGCTATTTGCAAATCAAACTAAAAACAAGATCATGAAGCTTAACTTTTGGGTATTAGCAATTGTTATACTGATTATATTGTTTCCGATTTCAAATTTAAATGGACAGGGTAAAAGCCAGAACTATGGCAAAGCACCTGATGAAATCTTCCCCTATCACAGGTATACGAAAGCCTATAAATACCATTTTCTTGAACCAGTTCAATTTTATGGTGCTGGTCGTGATAAACTGCCTCCCGCGGATCTTAAAGAAGTCAGAATAGGATTTCTTGGGCCATTGAGCGGTTCGGTGATGGTTCCACAGGGCAAGCAGATGTTACAGGGGGCTAAGTTGGCGATAGAAGAAGCCAATAAAAAAGGAGGTTACCGTGGTCTTCCATTCGTATTATTACCACACAATGATGCTGGTTTGTGGGGTGCTGCAGCAAATGAAGTGGTAAAAATGGACGATGAGAAAGTCTGGGCTTTTTTGGGCTCAATTGACGACATTGTTTCCCATGTTGCTTTGCGGGCAGCTTTAAAACTGGAAATCTTCATGGTCTGTTCAGGTGATCCGGATCCTACTTATACAGAGACAAATATACCCTGGACAATTCGCGTTATAAGTGATGACAGACAGAGCAGTTATGCATTGGTTAACCATATCTATAAGAAGGATGGTCATTCTCGCGTAGCAGTGATCAGGGTCAACAACCGGTATGGAAGGGTGGGGATCAAGATATTCTCTGAAACTGCGGTTCGTGTCGGTCATCCTATGATTATTGAAGAGCGGTTTAATGATGGAGAAACAAATTTTAAAACACAACTGGAGAGAATAATAAAAACTTCACCGGATGCAATACTTATCTGGGGTAATGCCAAAGAATCTGCATTGATTTTACAACAGATACGTGAGATGGGACTAAATCAACCAGTCTATGGTTCTGACAGGATGGTTTCTCCGGAGTTTCTCAAAATTGCAGGTAATCTGGCTGAAGGTATTGTGACTACCTGTCAATATAATCCCAACGCGGATAATCCAAAGCTAAAGGCCTTTCAAACCAATTATTTTAAGAGATTCGGCCAGGAACCTGATGTGTTTGCGGCTCATGCTTACGATGGAATGAACCTTATTATCGAGGCCATTAGTAAAGTGGGGCTTAACCGGGTTCTGATCCGCGATGTGCTCACTGATTTAAAGACTTTTCAGGGCTATCAGGGGATCACCGGGAAGATAGTATTTGATCAAACCTGGAATGATATCGGAGACATCTGGATGACGAAAATCCGTCAGGGTAAATTCGAATTTTCTCCAGCTCCGCCAATGGAGCAGGAGAAGAGAATAGGTATTAAAACCGGATATTAATCTTAATGGGAAAAGGCACAATGGAGACAAATCCATGGAATAATCCTGCAAATGTTGGATTTTCCGTTCCAACAAGGGTGAGTCGTAAGACAAAGCCGGATGAAACGATAGTGAATATTGACGGAGTTGAGGTAGGAGGTTCTGAGGTAGTTGTAATAGCAGGTCCATGTGCCGTAGAGAGCCGGGAACAACTTTTTGAAACTGCCAGGGCTGTAAAGTCAGGTGGGGCAAGGATATTAAGAGGCGGCGCTTTCAAACCACGCTCTTCACCATATAACTTTCAGGGTTTGGGAGAAGAAGGTCTGAAACTGCTCGGTCAAATCAGAAAGGAAATAGGTTTGCCTGTGGTCACAGAAGTCATGGATACCAGGCAGATTGAACTTGTGGCCGGGTATGCCGATATGATACAGATCGGTTCACGTAATATGCAAAACTACCCTCTTTTAAAGGAGGCAGGGATGTGCCGGAAACCGGTTCTTCTAAAGCGGGGTATGATGGCAACCATTGAGGAATTTTTACTTGCAGCCGAATATATACTCAATCAGGGTAATGAACAGGTTGTACTCTGCGAACGCGGTATCCGCACTTTCGAAACTTCCACCAGAAATACGCTTGATCTGAGTGCCGTTCCCATGTTAAAACGGCTCAGTCATCTTCCTGTAATCGTAGATCCCAGTCATGGGACAGGGCTCAGGTGGATGGTACCTGCAATGGCAAAAGCAGCGGTGGCGGTAGGAGCTGATGGTCTTATTATGGAAGTCCATTATAAACCTGAGGAAGCAATATGTGATGGTTATCAATCGATTAACCTTAATGAATTTAGCCAATTGATGACCGATCTTAAGAAAATTGCCCAGGCCATAGGCAGAGAAATTTCATTACCGAAACCTTAAAACGGTTGAAGGTTCAATGGGATCATTTCATGAAATTATTGAAATTATCATTTCAGGCTTGCTTAATATTCGCTTTGCTGGCTCTTACTGTCCCAAGTGTGCAGGCATTGCAAAATACTGGAGGGCCGGATGAGCCTGTAAAAATTGGACTGTTAATCCCTGACAATAAATCCATTGCAGCCAGGCAGGGCGCCGAAATGGCCATCAGGAAAGCTAACGAAAAGGGTGGGTACAAGGGCCGGCCTTTCCAGCTTGTTGTACGTTCAATGGAAGGACCATGGGGAACAGGTTCAAAAGAAGCTGTTAACCTGATCTTTGAAGAAGAGGTCTGGGCCATCATAGGTTCTCACGATGGGCGAAATGCTCACCTTGTAGAACAGGTCGCTACCAAAGCCCGTATTGTTTTCTTATCCGCATGGGCAAGTGATCCAACGTTATCTCAAGCTTTTGTCCCATGGTATTTTAGTTGTGTGCCAAACGACCTTCAGCAGGCTGCTGCTTTGATTGAAGAAATATATAATAAGAGAAAAATTAATAAAATCGCAGCAATTTCAGATAATGGTTATGATTCAAAATCAGCCTTAAAAAGCTTTGTAAAAAAAACGAAATTAGATGGTAAGGCAGATCCATTGCAGCTATTTTATGATAATTCCAGTCAGGATTTTAATGATTTGCTTGATCAGATAATTAAAGCAGATGTTAATTGTATAATTCTGTTTGGAAAACCTATGGCTTCATTGAAACTAATTCACCAATTAAGGCAAAGAAAAATGATCCTGCCTGTTTTTGGTTCATTATCTGTGCTGGATGAAAAGGAATTATCGGAAAAGGAATTGAAAGACTATGAAGGTGTTGTACTTATAACTTCAGGGCATTGGTTGAGATCAAAGGGCTTAGCCTTCCAGGAGGAGTATCAAAGAGCGTATGGCAATATTCCGGGAGCGGTTGCAGCATATGCCTATGATGGCATGAATTTAATTATCGAAGCTATTAGAAATACCGGTCTTGATCGTGAAAAGATTCAAAAATCCATGGCAAAAACACATTATGAAGGTGTCACCGGAACTATTCAATTTGATGGCAAAGGGAATCGGCTGGGTGCTGCCGGACTGATGGAAATAAAAAATGGTATTCCGACAGCTGTTGGAAGAGATTAGCATTTTCGCAGTAGCTATCATCTTCGATATACTCCCAATTAACTCAACTATTAATTCTTTTTATTTCTTAATTTTGTTGCCATGAACCGAGTCCCGACGCGTCGGGACGAGTTACATCATACCATTAAAAACAATTATATTATGATGAAAAACATTAATAATTTATTATTGATAGTGTTTTGGTCTTTTGTTCTGTTCAGTTGTAAGAATACTGCGGAAAATAGCAAACAAAAATCCCTTGATTTGATGACCACCCAAACCCTGGGTCTTGCCTATCTGGAGGAGTTTAAACTTGACGAGGCCGAAAAAGAATTTCTAAAGTTTATCAAACTGGCACCAAAAGAAAAACTCGGGTATGCAAATCTGGGATTGGCATATTTAAGAATGGGTAAGTATCCGGAAGCTGAAAAGCAGCTTTTTAAAGCGATTAAAATTGATCCGAAAGATCCTGATATAAGATTGATATTGGCTACAGTTTACCAGATGAATGATGAACGTGAACGGGCTATTTCAGAACTTAAAGAGGCGCTTCAATTCGCTCCTGACCATATTAAAATACTTTATGATCTTTCTGAATTGTATTCGGTAGGATCAGATGAGGAATCTCAAAAGCAACGGGAGAATTTCACACTTCAGCTTGTTGAAAAAGCTCCGGGGAATATAGTCCCGCACCTTAACCTGACCGAAATTTATATCCGCAATGGAGACACCGATAAGGCAACGGAACAAATGGAAATAATCCATAAACAATTTCCTGAGTTTCCAAAGGAAGCAATTGATTATTATGATAAAACACTTTTATTACTGAAAAAGCCGGATAAGGAAAATGCGATTATACAATTTACTATTTTCCATAATTATTTAAAGGTTACCTCTCCATATCAGGCAGGCATTATGGAGTTAAAAGGTCCGGGAGGGTCCCTGATCGGTTTTCCGCTGATTACTTTTGACCAGCAATCCGCATCCCAGATCAGTGAAAATAAATCACTGCTGGATGTTATTAAATTCACCGATGTTACAACATCTGCTGGTTTGAATATTGTTCCAGTCTTCGGTGAAGGTGAAAAATCTGAATTAACAAATTCCGCACATGTGGAAGAAGCTGATTATGATGGTGACGGAGATGTAGATCTTTACACGGGCAGCTATGATCCGGTATCTTCATCTTATAAGCATTACCTTTTCAAAAATGATATGGGGAGGTTTAATGATGTTTCAGATGAGGCCGGAATCACACATTCAGGAAAAGAATCTTCTGCTTCATTTGCAGATTATGACAACGACGGATTTCTTGACCTTTTTATTGTGAAAGAAGGAGGTGATATATTATACAGGAACACTGGCAAAGGAACATTTGAAAATGTTACGGATAAAGCTAAAGTAGGCAGCAAAACAGGGGGAAATATGGCTTTGTTCTTTGACCTGGATCATGATGGGGATCTTGATTTATTTGAAGCCAGGTCAAGCACAAACCTGCTGTTTCAGAATAATTCAGATGGTACCTTTCGTGATCAGTCGGCAAAATTGGGTTTAAAAGGGGGTGATGTTGTTAGTCGCGATGCAGCCTTTGGCGATTTTGATGAAGATGGAGACATTGATTTTATTGTTGTGAATGAGAATGCAAGTAATATTTTGTATTCTAATCAAAGACAGGGTATTTTTAAGGATATAACGGCGAATAGTGGTTTAGTAAATGAAGGGGGTTCAGGTGCAATTACGGTTGGAGACTATAATAATGACGGATATTTGGACCTGTTCATTACTTCAGTTAATGGAGGTAATCATGAATTATACAGGAATCTGCGCAATGGTAGTTTTGAACGGGAAAAAAACACAAAGAAAATGTTCCTTTCACTTAAGAATGTAAAAGCTTATGATGCCTCCTTTTTCGATTTTGACAATGACGGATTTCTGGATCTTTTTATTGCCGGAGAATCAGAAGTAAAAGGTGGACGGGGACTTTTCCTTTATCATAATGATGGGAAGGGAAATTTCACTGATGTTTCTGACTTGCTACCGGAAGAACCGAAATCCGGAAGGCAAATAGCTGTATTTGATTATAATGAGGACGGTGATCTCGATGTCGTGATTGCCGGTTTGAATGGTGGAGTATTCTTGTTGCGAAATGATGGCGGGAATACTAACCATTATATCAGGATGAAACTTGTTGGCTTAAGAGCCGGCAGCGCTAAGAATAATCATTTTGGGATTGGTGCAAAAGTAGAAATACGCTCAGGAGATCTTTACCAGACAATGGTAGTAACAGATCCCAATATTCATTTTGGGTTAGGAAGCCGCTTAAAGGCTGATATTATACGTATTACGTGGACAAATGGTGTACCACAGAACAAATTTTTTCCTGGTACAGATCAATCGCTGATTGAGGCACAGACCCTGAAAGGTTCTTGTCCTTTTCTCTATACCTGGAATGGTGACGAATATATATTTGCAAAGGATATCATATGGAGAAGTGCCCTCGGTATGCCCCTTGGTATTATGGGAGGTACCACTGCTTATGCTTTTCCTGATGCATCGGATGATTATATAAAAATACCAGGTGAACTATTGATGCCCAAGAAAGGAGTATATTCGATACAGGTGACATCAGAACTTTGGGAGACTATATATTTTGACAAAGTACAGTTGGTCGCAGTTGATCATCCGGATTCAGTTGACGTTTTCGTTCCTGAACAGTTTTCTCCACCGCCTTTCCCTGGCTTACGGATTTTGCAGATTAAGGAAAAGCATATCCCCATTTCGGCAAAAGATTCACAGGGAAACGATGTGCTTTCATTTATTGCTGAAAAAGACGACAAGTACCTGTCCAATTTCAAACCTGATAAATATCAGGGAGTTACAGAGATGCAGGACCTGATTCTTGATCTGGGTGAAGTGGATCAAACCGCAAATTTGTTCCTTTTCCTGGATGGCTGGATATTTCCGACGGATGCCAGTATTAATGTAGCCATTTCACAATCCAACAATTTGAAAGTCATTCCCCCCATCGTACAGATAATTAATAAGAATGGTGAATGGGAGACAGTAATTGATAACCTGGGCTTTCCGATGGGAAAGGATAAAACAGTAATTGCCGATCTTTCCGGTAAATTTCTTTCAGGGGATCACCGGATCAGGATAAGGACAAATATGGAGATTTACTGGGATCAAATCTTTTTTTCTGATTGTCTTTCAAATGCTCCGATCATTTCAACCGTTTTAAAACCCGTTTCCGCTGACCTTCATTACAGGGGATTTTCCCACAGCTTTAGAAAAGGCGGCCGTTATGGACCTCATTGGTTTGATTATTCCGTTGTGGATAAAGATCCGAAATGGAGAAATTTGTCAGGTAACTATACACGTTATGGTGATGTATTGCCTCTCCTTAATGAATCAGATAACAAATATATTATTTCCAATGCTGGTGATGAAACATCGATACAGTTTGATGCCAAAGGATTACCGGAATTAAGAAAGGGATGGAAAAGAGATTTTCTTATCCATAGTGTGGGCTGGGTAAAGGATGGTGATATAAACACTGCCCATGGTAATACTGTACTACCACTTCCTTTTCACGGCATGAAAAGTTATCCACCTTCTGAGAAGGATTCTTATCCGCAAGATCCTGAACTTCAGAAATACCTTCGGGAATATAACACACGAATTGTAACATCAGAGGATTATCGTAATGCAATTAAAAAAAGAGACCAATAACGGGGTTGAGTGAAAAATGCAAATGGGATTCCTTTTACCCCCTTTCCTGTTTCCCCTGCCTACCGGCAGGCAGGCCCAGGGGGGAAATGATATTGTCAACACCTTCCCCCGGGGGAAAGCTGGGATGGGGGTTATAAAAATTCTTTTGAAGCAAAAACTTGGTTTATTTTACATGGGATGGTTATAAAAATGTAATAATGCGAGAAAATTTTTTAGGTTTTTTATATTGCTTTTTTCTGATGTGTATTCCGGTTGTGTTGTCAGCACAGAAAAATAGCGTTATTTTTAAAGATGTAACAAGACAGGCCGGAATTGATTTTAAGTATACTATTGGTGATTATTCCTATGTGAACATACTTGAAAGCAGCGGATCGGGGATTACTGTGTTTGATTACAACAACGATCAGTTAATGGATCTTTACCTGATGAACGGCACCTGGCTTGAAGGCATCTCTGATCCTGAAGGTAAAGTGTTTATGAATTCACATAACGAGCTTTATAAAAATAACGGGAATGGGACATTCACGGAAGTTTCTAAAATAGCCGGAGTGGATGGCCGTCACTGGAGCATGGCTGCCGGCGCTATTGATTTTAACAACGATGGCTATCAGGATCTTTATGTTTTGAATTATGGCCCCAATGTTTTCTATAAGAACAACGGAAACGGTACCTTTACTGACATTACAAATTCCCTGGGTCTCATCGGGCCGGATAAGTTAAATGGTTTTACAAAATGGAGCATAGGAGTTGCATTCTGGGATTATAATCTGGACGGAAGACTGGATGCAATGGTTGGCAACTTTCTTGCCTTTGACCCGGCATATGTTTCGGCTTCAACTCCTGGTATGATGCCTCATCCGTCTGAGTATAAGGGTCAGGCATCAATGCTGTACGAGCAGCAAGCAGATGGGAAATTTGTTGATGTCACCCGGAAAAACGGCCTTTATTTTCCTGATTCGAAATGTATGGGATTGACTATATTTGATTATGACGATGATGGGGATCTTGATATCTTTCAAGCCAATGATCATCAATTGAATTTTCTTTTCAGAAATGATAACGGGGTATTTAAGGAAGTTGGAGTAGAAAGTGGCGTGGCAGCAAACAGTCAGGGGAAAGGGACAGGTTCGATGCATGGGTCAATTGGCGACATAGATGGTGATGGGTTGATTGATATGCTCGTTACAGATCTTGAATACGGGGCTCTTTACCGGAATGCAGGGAATGGTCTTTTTGTTGACATAACAGAATCAAGCGGTATTGCTGGACCTATGGCCGGTAAAGGCAGCTGGGGTGCGGAACTTTTTGATTATGACAATGACGGAGACCTTGATATAGTTTCAGCAAACGGAACCGCAGAGGAGCTTATTCTGCAATATCCATTGTTGCTTGAGAATGACGGGAAAGGGCATTTTAAGAATGTAGGTCAGGCACATGGTGAATATTTTTCAACCAAACGTTCAGGCCGGGGTTTGGCTGTCTGGGATTTTGATAATGACGGAGACCTGGATATTATTATTTCTCACGTTGACAGGCAGGCAACTGCCGCGTTGCTCAGAAATGACGGAGGCAACGCCAACCATTGGCTGGGATTGACACTGAAAGGCAAAGTAGGACCTATTTCAGCAATAGGAGCTAAAGTAACTGTGACAGCTGGGGGGAAGAAACAGGTTCTGGTCAATCAATGGGCAACAAGCTACCTCTCTAACAACGATCCCCGTCTTCATATAGGACTGGGCCAGCAAAAGCAGATCGACCTGCTTGAGATTTCCTGGTCAGATGGGAAAAAGGAGGTATATAAGAACATTGCCTGCGACCGTTATCTCACCATTTTACAGGGGAAAGGAATTATAACAAAATAAAGTGAACTAAAGTGCCTACCAGGCACTCCAAACTCAAGGTACTGATTAATTTCAACTATAAAATTTATAACATATAAAAAACAAAGAACATGAGTAATCAATATGTAAGTAATGTTGTGGATCTCACAAATCCCGGGAAGAATGTCATTTATAATATGACACACGAAGAAGCAGTTAATATTGTCAGATCAGGGGATGTTGAAGCTGTTCGAAAGATTGACGGACAGTTTTGTCTTGTTTCTGTTGATGGCAAGACCATCAGGATGGCACGATCAATTGGCCGTCCGATCCGTTATTTTATTGCGAAACGTCCAGCAGGTCCCAACCTTATTATTGCTGAACGTATTGATGTCATTTTTGATTATCTTAAAAAGGAAGGTCTTGATGACCAATTCCATCCCTCATATACAAGGATGGCTCCGGCCCACTATATTACAAAAATTGAACTGTTGGGTTGTCCTGATCCAAATCCTGTTTATAGTCGGTTTTTCACTCCTGAACGCAACAAATTTACGCATGAGAATCTGGCGCAAATAGGTGAAAATTATATCGCGGTATTGTACAAGGAAATAAAAAAGTGGCTGCAGTTCCATGCGAAAACAGGCCCTATCGGAGTTACGTTTTCTGCCGGAATTGACAGTGGTTCGGTTTTTCTGCTTACCTACCATGCACTGAAAGAACTTGGGGAAAGCCCATCAAGGTTGAAAGCCTTTACACTTTCGATTGACAGAGACGGGGCTGATTTAATACAGGCCAGAAAATTTCTGGAAGCTCTGAATCTGGAATTATTTCTGGAACCCATTGAAATGGATTATTCAACATTGGATTGGAAGAAGGCTGTAAAAGTTGTGGAAGACTATAAACCTCTTGATATACAATCAGCAACAATGAATTTGTCACTTCTGCAGGGAATCCGATCGCGTTATCCCGATTGGAAATACATATTTGATGGAGATGGTGGTGATGAAAACTTAAAAGATTACCCGATTGAAGAAAATCCTGAGTTGACAATACGCAGTGTCCTCAATAACATGATGCTTTATCATGAAGGCTGGGGAGTTGAATCAATAAAGCATTCCTTGACATATTCCGGAGGATTAAGCAGAGGATATATGCGTACATATGCTTCTGGAGATTGGCTGGGCTTTGAAGCGTTTAGTCCCTATACATTGCCCAATGTGATCGAAATTTCTGAGGGTATTCCTTATATTGATATGACCAATTGGGATCATCAGAAGCTTTATGATCTGAAGGGACAAATAGTTTCTCATGG
>JBGOZX010000036.1:0-30353 GCA_041480425.1 Bacteroidia bacterium | reverse complement strand
AATTCGGGAATTCTGTGAACATATATAGCAACAGCCGTCACGGAGGAGTTAATAATCCATATTTAGGGGCCATTCGTAAAAATCCTCTTTCAAGACCATATCAAACTGATGCAGAGGGGAACATAATCAATTATGATTATGTAAGATGTTACACTATGGAAGGCGGTGATGTGGGTCCCCTCATTTTAGCGAAAGAGTATTCCGATGACACCAGAAATTATGGTTTTGTAGGGAATGTTTTCCTGAAAGTTAAAATTTTGCCCGGATTGACCTTTACACCACGGTTAAGTATTGATTATAGAAACAGTCAGACAAGTGCTTTCGTACCTGAACTTCATATAGTAAGTGTTGAAACACAAAGCATTAATCATGTCTACAAGAACCTGGACTATAACTTTCACTGGATTGCTGATTATATGTTGAACTATGAGAAAACATTTAATTCTGTTCACAATGTTTCAGCATTGCTTGTTTATTCCCAGGAGGAGAATAAATATGAATATTTAAATGGAACACGTTTTGGTACGCCGAATAACCAGATCCAATACCTGAATGCAGGCCAGCTTGAAAATCAAAGTGTTTACAACGGATTCCAGGACTGGGCGTTCGTATCCTATATCGGCAGGATTGGGTATAACTACAATGAGAAATATTTTGTGCAGGCCTCAGTTCGCCGTGATGGTACTTCCCGGTTTGTGGGAAAGAACCGTTGGGGAGTGTTCCCATCAGTATCAGCCGGATGGAGAATTTCAAAGGAAAGATTCTTTGAACCGCTTCTTAACATAGTTAATGATTTTAAAATAAGGGGAAGTATCGGAACTTTGGGGAACAGCAATGTTGGTCTATATCCCACCTATGCCACATTAGAAATGCATACTGCAGTGATGGGTCCTATGGGCAGTCAGGTTGCCAAACCGAGCTATGCTTTAGGGGCAGCTGTTAATTCAAATGTTAAATGGGAACAAACTCAAAAATATGACTTTGGATTTGATGCGAGTTTTCTCAATTCTAAGATAACAGTCACCTTTGATTATTATCTCTCCCACACTACAAATTTACTTTATGGTAAACCAGTTCCTTTATCCGCCGGTAAATATTATTATAGCACCACCGACAGCTGGATTAATCCTTCAGATCCAACTATCAATGGTGGCGAAATTCAAAACCAGGGATATGAGTTAACTCTCGGTTATCAGGATGTAAAAGGCGATTTTTCATACGGTATTAACGCTAATCTTTCTATAGACCGTAACAAAGTTCTCGATTTGAACGGTCGTCAACTTAGAGAGTCTGGTCTTGAAGTCGGTCAACCTATTTACGGTTTTTTTGGGTATACTTCGAATGGAATAGTTAAAGACCAGGCCACTTTAGATGCTCACCCATATCTGACCAACCCCGATAACGATTTTCCAGTCGGGCTTGGCGATATCTGGACCGTCGATATCGACGGACGGGATCCGGTTACTGGAAAGTTAACAGGAAAACCAGATGGTAAAATCACTGCAGATGACCGTGGATTTATTGGAAAGAAATACCCCAATTTTACTTATGGTCTGTCAGGCAATGTCACCTATAAAAGATGGACCCTTCAGGTTGTGACTTATGGCGTTCAGGGAGTTGATTTAAATACCCAGTCCGATATAAACGGCTATTTTCAGTATACCAGTAACGATGTTACCAGGGTGCTTGACAGATGGAATGCTACACTGAACAAGAATGGCAATATGCCTAAAGTATCCAAAGCAGATGTTGCAGGAAACGCTACACACACGGCAAGTTTTTGGTTATCAGACGCATCCTTTCTGAAGATCAGCAATGTGAACCTGAAATATGCAATCCCGGATAATATTTGTCAGATACTGAGGATGAAAAACCTGGAAGTGTATGGAAGCGTGGAGAACCTTCACACCTTTACCAAATATCCCGGAGGTGAAGTGGATGTTACAGATCAGGGAATGTGGCAGCAACCGATAACGAAAATCCCCCAGCCGAGAACATGGGTAATGGGTATAAAAGTTTCCTTCTGATGTAATTAATATTATTACTATAAAAAATGAAATATGAAAAATAAATTATTGTTATTTATTGTACTTTCCTTTGGAATAGCTTTTATCAATGGATGTAACGAAGATGAATTATTGACAAAATATCCAAAGGATGCCCCAAACGCAGACAATTTCTTTGTTAATGCAACCTCTGCAAGGCAGGCTGCTCAGTCACCTTTCGCAATAATGACTCAGATCCCCCATGATTTCAGGCGATACTGGATAACCTGGCAGGATATCTTTACGGATGACAGCTATTCCAGAAATGTAGGTGATCGTCTTAACCAACTTCATTGGAGTGCAGATCCTACCTGGTATGGTTTCTATTCGTGGTACTTTTGTTTTTTCAAAGGAATTAACAATGCAAATTTTGCAATTGACGGGATTCCGAAATCGACCGATCCCACCTTCACGCCGGATAAACAGGCGCCTTATATTGCCGTGGCTAAGCTGGCAAAAGGATTTTGCTATCTGGAGCTGACAACTAAATGGGGAGATGTAACTTATTGGCCACATTTTCTTGATAATCCCGACAGCGCCTTTGTAGCAAGGACTCCTAAGAGTGAGGTGATGGCCAGAACGATTGAAGATTTAACATATGCAAAAGATAATTTACCTGACTCATGGACCGGTGATGATGTAGGGTTTCCTACGAAAGCAGCGGGTGCCGGAATGCTTGCAAAAGCTTACCTTTTTAACAGGGACTTTGCTAATGCTGTAACTGCCGCCGCAGACGCACTTGACATTGCCGATGCAGAAGGATATACGCTTATGCCTGATTATGTTTACATGATGTCGTATGATTCTCAGGTAAATGGCGATAATACGGAGTTTATTTACACGTTCCCATTTATCCTGAATGGAACCCAGACCGGTAACCAGAATGAGATGATGGTGGAGAGGCGCGTCAGGGATGCTCCTGGCGCGGTAAAAAATATTTATGGCGGCGGCTGGGGTTATGCCCTTCCAAGCCATAACCTGTATGATGCATTCGAACCTGGAGATCCGCGCAGGGTATATTCCATGTGGATCCCGGGCGATTTTTATGGTGTTTATAATGAAGCCACCAATTTTACTATTCCCGGAGATCCGGCACATGGTAGTGTAGATACCATAATTCATCAGGGTGACAAGGTTTATTACAAATACGTATGGTCGTTTTCAAATACGAATACCAGGAAAATCTGGGAGCCTGATATGAAAGATGGTGTGTGGCTTGAGATAGATGAACAGCAGGACGGATACGATATCCCCCTGATGAGATACGCCGACCTTGTTCTTATTTATGCTGAAGCGCTGATTGAAAATGGAAAGGTTCCCGAGGGCATGGCTCAGATAAACAGGGTTCGGGCAAGGGCTTCGGTTAATATGCCTCCATTGACTGCCACCGATCAAAACGACGCAAGAAAGAAATTACGTCACGAGCGTCGTATTGAGCTGAACATGGAAGGACTGAGGCTTAACGACATGTTGAGATGGACCGCAGACGACGGTGTTTCCGGTTCATATCTTGAAGAAACTTTTGGTACAGGATTAAATGGTAAGCCGATCTTAATGAGATATGGTGATGATGTGACACTTAAAGAACAAAGCTTATCATTTCCCAAAAACCTTTTATTTTCAATACCCCAGGCAGAATTAGACAGAAACAAAATTATTGTCAATAATCCGGGATGGTAGTTGCTTTTAAAGGCAATCATAGCTAAGATTAAAAAGAAGTTGTACCGGTTTGGTACAACTTCTTTTCTTTATGCTAAGTTTATCATCACGATAGCACTGAATCTCCCCCGCACTTGCAGTGGAAAAATAATCATCTGGGATTAAAATCTTTCTTAAAGAAAAATAAATTATTTAAAGTCTGAATATTTTTACAAAACCTCATTGACGTGGATAAAAATTGCTTAATTTGCAATATTCTTATTAAGCAAGTAATCATTACAATGTTTTGAAAATTAATATCTTCCCTGTATGATTTTATGACAAATTCCAAAAGATTGAATTTATTACAACGGATTGTTCCGTGGGGGTTTTTTATGGTCTATTTCTTATACTTCGCCATAATCAACCAGTATCTTATGGCTTATCAGGAACAAATACAACTATTCCGTTTTGATTGGAATTACTTTACAGGTTTTCTTACAAAACCGGGAGGACTTGCGGAATACACCGGTGCTTTTTTTATTCAGTTTTATTTAAATCCGGTAGCCGGAGCATTTATTGTTACGCTGGCAGGAATTGCTGCTTATGCTTTAACTGGTTACATCAATAGAAAATACAAGATCTCCGGGATACTGTGGTCATATGTCCCTGCTTTGTTACTTGTTGCCCTGCAAAGCGATTATATGTTTAATTTCGGATACACCCTTGGATTGCTTCTTGTCCTGACCTTTTTAGCCATATATGTTTCAATACGGAATGACTATATTCGTTATGGATACGGGTTCGTCGGATGGTTTTTTCTGTATCTGGTTACCGGAGGATTTTCTTTGCTGGCGACATTGGTTTGCATCATCCATGAATTATTGTTTACAAAAAATCGTTTCCGGTTATTTACGGCGTCAGGATTTGCTCTGATAGCTGTCCTTCTTCCATACCTTGCTTGTCATACTATCTATCTTATACCCATCAAAGAGGCATGGTTTGACCCATTTTTTTTTACTTTAAGAGAAATCACAAAATATACCTTATTTCTGTTTATTTCATATTTCCCCCTTTTATTGATCATGATAAAAATATTACCGGCACCTTCAAAAAAAACATGGCTTCAATCTAGCTGGAACCGGAAAACCATCTTAGCTGGAATTATTTTCATTTTAGCCTTTGCCGGGGGTATAAAAAAATACGCTTATGACCCTAAAATAAGTCTATTTTTTGAAATTGACCAAAATGTTCAGCAAGCGAAATGGGATAAGGTACTGCAGCTTACTTCCCGATCTCCTGAAACCAATCGTATAATCCTATATTACACTAATCTTGCACTTTACAAAACGGGACATCTTGAAGACCGAATGTTTTATTATAATCAGATTGGAATCCCCGGTTTGTGGCTCAATAGGGAAGGAGATGAAATTTCCCTCTTTCTGGGTGGTGAAATTTTTTACCATTTAGGCAATATCAACGAAGCTTATCGCTGGGCCTTTGATGCCATGGTGACAAATGGACAATCTTCTCCCCGCCTGCTGAAACAGCTGGTTCTGACTTCACTTATCAATGGTGACCTCGCAGTTGCTGAAAAATATCTTAACATTTTGAATCAGAGCCTGTTTTACAGGAACTGGGCAAAACATTACCGGAACTGCCTGAACGATTTTAATTTATTACGTAGAGACCCGGAGATCGCTGGGAGGCGTCATTTTCTGATCCATACTGATTTTATTGCGGGTTCAAACGATTCAGATATCGGGTTAAAACAATTGCTCGAAAACCATCCGGACAACCGGATGGCTTTCGAATATTATATGTCGTCGCTCTTACTGGATAAAAACTTAATTGCTTTTGCTGCCAATATTGACCGGATAACGGATTTTGGGTATAAAGAAATACCTGTCCATTACGAAGAAGCATTACTCATCTACATGGGTTATGCCAAAAAAAATGTAGTACCACAGGGTTATGGAATACGGAAGTCGACAGTTCAACGTTTTAAGGATTATGCAAAAGCTTATTCCTCTCGTTCCGGCAGTCCGGAGACCGCAGCACAGTCCTTCTATAAATCATATAGCAAGACCTACTGGTTTTATTTGCATTTTATTAATAATCGCTCATCATCCAATGAATCAAACCATCCATTTAACTAAGATATTTATTTTAAATAATTTCTTCAAAAACGCTATTCTGATTGTTTTGGCAGGGACATTGTTTGCATGTTCCGACCCTGGGAAAAGCTATACCGAAATTAAACGTGAGCCGCTGCTTACTCCAGATTATTCTGGTATAACAATACCACCTAACATAGCACCTTTAAATTTCATCATCAACGAAAAAGCTGATGACTATCTGGTAAAACTGCACCCTCCAAAGGGCGATATCATTAGTTATGCTTCTACAAATGGAAATATAACCATCTCTTCAGGAAAATGGAAAAAATTGTTGGAACAATGCAAAGGAAACGAATTATTTATTGAAGTATTTATTAAACAGGAAGGGCACTGGATTAAGTTTCAACCCATTATCAACCATGTAGCAACCGACCCTATTGATAATTATCTCGTTTATCGGTTATTTGATCAGGGATTCCTGACCTGGAATAAAATGGGTATTTACCAGCGCTGTCTAGAAAATTTCGATGAGTCCCCGATCATGCTCAATAAAATGAGTGACCGCAATTGCATGAATTGCCATTCCTTTTGTAAGAATAGCAGCAATACCATGTTGTTTCACATGCGTGGAAACCTGCCTGGTACCATCATTTACCGCAAGGGGAAATTAACAAGGGTAAACACGAAAACCAGCCAGACCATATCACCGGGTGTTTATCCGGCATGGCATCCTGACGGAAGGTATGTTGCATTTTCGGTAAACCATATCACTCAAGCCTTCTATGCTACAGTTAACCACAGAAGAGAGGCCATTGATTCCTTATCGGATTTGATCCTTTTTGATACTGAAACTAATAAAATCAGCAATTGTGCCGCCATCGCCTCAAAAAACAGGCTGGAGACGTTTCCCACATGGTCGCCTGATGGTCGTTATCTTTACTTTATCAGTTCCATAGCTATGCCCCCCGATAAGTACAAACAAATCCATTACGACTTGTTGCGAATCGCTTTTGATCCGGGAACACATCAATTTGGCACTGTCGATACCATTGTGTCTTCATCACGCACGGGCTTGAGTGTGTCCTTCCCAAGGATCTCACCCGATGGTAAATACCTGTTGTTTTGTATGTCAGGATACGGAAATTTCACTATCTGGCATGCAGACAGCGATTTATACCTGATGAACCTCGAAACTAATGAAATAACAAAACCTGATATTAACAGCGACCAGGCAGAAAGTTACCATACCTGGTCATCCACTGGACGATGGATTGTTTTTAGCAGCCGTCGGATCGATGGACTTTTTACCCGGATTTATTTTACCTATTTTGACTCGAATGGGAAAGCTCATAAACCATTCTTATTGCCACAAAAGGATCCAGGGTTTTACAATACTTTTTTAAAAACTTACAACGTGCCAGAATTAATTACTTCTGCTGTGGACCTCAATCCGCGTATCTTATCAGAAATTGCGAGATCGGTACCAATGAACGCCTCTTTCGAAAATAATAAATAACCGATGTCAACATGCCTTTCTTCGAAACTTCTTATGTTGTTAAAGCATTCATTGTACACCGTTCTTAGCTTGCCCTTCGGAATGGTTGCCTCCGGCAAGGGGGTCATTTCCCTGGAATGAGAGATCAATATGTCCGTAATAAACATTTCATATTAAAATAGTGTAATATTTACTCCAAGAAAAATCTGATTATCAATAAGGGTAAACAGGTTTAATCTTGTATTAGCTTAAGTTAAATATACCAGGTAATTTACTCTTTGAATGGCAGTCAAATATTTGTTTTTTTGATATTAATCTATGAATATTGTTTGTTATTAAAATTTCTTTTATATGAATTCTATCAATAATTTTTGCCCATTTTACCTGCAAAATGACGAAAGGATCCTGAATGGATTTCTTATAGTTCTATTTCTTTTACTGTTCAGCGATGTCACATATCTTCAAGGGGAAATGCGAACCCATCTTCCTGATTACAAGAGCACAAGGAAACCTTAAACCGGAGCCAACTATTAGCATGTCCCGCTGAAACCTTTTTTTAAGGTTAAATCAAGAAAACTACCGACCGGGAATTTATTATATTTAAAAGATAAAGAAGAATTGGAAATGGATTAAACTTTAAACTTATAATAAACTAAAAAAAAGGAGGTTATCATGCCAGGTCCGGGAGCATATTGGTTTGGGAAAGAAGAAATGGAAGCAGTTATTGAAGTTATGAAAAGTGGTTATCTTTTTCGTTATGGAAGCGAAAATGATCCGAAGTTTCTTCATAAAGTATCAACTTTAGAAAAAGAATTTGCCAGGTACTGTGAAGTTAAATTTGCATTGGCAACTTCATCAGGAACATCCTCATTGGTTGCATCGGCCATAGCCTTAGGTCTAAAACCGGGTGATGAAATTATTGTGCCGGCATATACATTTGTTGCCAGCTATTCATCGGTTATTTTTGCAGGGATAGTTCCTGTACTGGCAGAAATAGACGAAAGTCTTACGCTTGACGCAGATGATATCGAACACAGGATAACGCCTCGTACAAAAGCGATTATGCCTGTGCACATGTTGGGTAACCCTTGCGATATGGACAGAATTATGGCAATTGCTAAAAAGCATAATTTACTTGTTTTGGAAGATTCCTGCCAGGCTGCAGGAGCTTCATACAAAGGGAAAAAAGTCGGTTCGATAGGCAATATAGGTGCATTTTCCCTCAATATATTTAAAACTATTAATAGTGGCGATGGCGGATTGGTTATCACTAACGATAAGACGCTTTACGAAACTGCTTTTAGTGTGCACGATCAGGGACATAAACCCATGCGCTTTGGTGTTGAGGTAGGCACCAGAAATGTACTCGGGTTAAACTTCAGGATGAATGAAATCACAGCCGCTGTAGGTCTTGCACAGTTAAGCAAGATCGACAGGATAGTGGATACGTTACGACAAAAAAGAAGCAAACTTAAGAGTTTAATCTCTCAAGCAGACGGTTTTAAATTCAGAACACTGAACGATCCTGAAGGCGACTGTGCTACGGTGTGCACCGTTATTTTCAGTACAAGCGAACAGGCAGCAAAAGTTTCTAAGGCGCTGGGATCAAAAACCGTCGACCAGAGCGGTTGGCATGTTTATGCTAACATGGAACACGTTTTAAATTATCTGAAGCAGGTAGGACAACCCCATACTAAAGGTTCTTATCCCAAAACAGATGATATCCTGAGCCGTGCAATGATCATAAGTGTTGGTGTCGTCGATGGTGGCCTGGGAGCCGGATGGGGTATTAATATCAATTCAACCAATGCCGAAATTGAAGCCGCTGCGAAACAATTTATTAATGCATGTAAATAAACAGACAAATAAACAATTAGTTCTGACTGAAAATGCCAAAAAAAGAGATTCGGATTGCACTTATCGGGCATCAATTTATGGGAATTGCCCATTCTAATGCATACCGCAATACCGCCATGTGGATTGACCTTCCGGTCAGAATAACCATGAAGTGCTTATGTGCCAACAATACCATGGACATAGTTGAAGATGTACCGTTTAGCCCTGATTTTGAAGATGGTGTCAAATGCCAGGAAATACTTGAAGCTGTTGAGAAATCGGCTGTTAATCGTAAGTGGATATAAGTCTGATTAAAGTCTGATTGAAGTCCTTATATCTAAGGCAGAAGTCTTGAGGAACGCAAAAGAAAAATTAAAAATAAATGCCAAAAAAACTAAAAAAAATGAAAATAAATAGAACTATTCTTTTCATTTCGGTGCTGATTCAATTTGCATTTTTCATTCCAAGAAGTTTTTCGCAAGATTCTGTCCTTAAGGCAGGGATTTCTAAAGTTGATCTAACTCCGACAGAGAATCTTTATATGGGAGGCTATGATGATTCGGGCCGGCCTGGCCCATCGGATGGAGTTTATGGGAAAATCTATATAAGGGCACTGGTCTTCGATGATAACATCAACCGGGTAGTTTTTATTGAAGCTGATATTGTTGATCTTCCTGCTGAAGATTATATTCCAGTAAGGAAGTTAATCTCTTCCCAGACAGGTATCCCTATTGAAAATATCATGCTGGGATGTGTCCACAATCATTCTGCGCCTTATCCTGATAAAAAAAATAAAAACTCAAACTGGTCGAAGCAATTAAATAATAAGTTCGTTTCAGCAGTTAAAGATGCAATTACCAACCTTGAACCAGTGAAGATTGGAGGTGGAATAGGAAAGTCAAATATTGGTATGAACAGGAGGAAAAAAATGGCGGACACAACATCATACCTTTCTTTCGATGAAAACAATTCAAGTCAATCTTATGGGAAATATAAAACAGATAAGCCGGTGAAAATCCGGGAGATGGAAGGAGTCTGCCGGTTAGGAAATAATCCCAATGGACCAATTGATGATGAAGTAGGAATTCTCAGGATTGACAAAATTTCAGGAGAACCCAAAGCAGTTTTTGTTAATTATGCATGCCATGGGACTTCATTAGGCGCAAGAAATAATAAGATAAGTCCTGAATGGAACGGACATATGTTGGCATATATAGAAAAGAATATCCCCGGAGTTACTGGTATTTTTGTACAAGGTGCGGCAGGAGATATCAACCCAAGGTTTGTTGGTGGCCTTGACGGGTATATAGATAATCTGAAAAAAACGGAGGAACTGGGTTCTGAAATCGGGGAAGAGGTTGTAAAGGTCTATTCTGATATTAGCACTGCACAGACAAATAAAGCTCAGATAAAACTGGTACATAAAGATATTACATGTCCAAGAAAATATGCTGCAGTAGTGGCGAATTTCAGAAACACAACTCTGGATATACCTACAACTGCAATAAAAATTGACCAATTTACCTGGGTTACTTTTCCGGGAGAATTATTTCATGAAATCGGGAAAAATGTTAAATCAATTACTAATGCACAGTTTCCATTTTTGGTAGGTTACTGCAATGGTTCGCTGGGATACCTTCCTACTCAGCAATCGCATAGTGAAGGGGGATATGAACCATGGTCAACTCAATTTGATCCTGTTGCTGAAAAAATATTCCTAAAAGGGGTTGAGAAATTGTTGCTCAGTTTAGATTGATTTTTTTCGGACAAGTTAAATGAGTTAATTTTATATCTATATCAAAAAAACAGAAAAATGAATAAAATCCGCTGTGAATTAGGCCGATTAGTTGGGTGTACTTTAGTCATAAGTATACTCATATTTAATGTCCAATGCCAGAGATCCAAAGATTCGGAAATTACCGTTTATTCTTCATCTCAGGATGGCGACAGATTAACAAAAAAGACCGGTATGCCATTTACTTCTGACAAAGAATCGTCCTTGCCGGTAATTAACATAGATGAAGGAACCCATTTTCAGAAGATTGATGGTTTTGGGGCAACGTTTAACGAAGCGGGCATGATTTGCCTCAACTCACTTGCTCCTGAAGCTAAGGATACCGTATTAAAAATGTTGTTCGAACCTGATTCTGGCGCCGGGTATACATTAATGAAGTCGCCCATTGCCGCTTGTGATTTTGCCTCGGCCGGCCCCTGGTATACTTACAACGATACTCCTGGTGATACATCCATGGAACATTTTACTATCGAAAGGGATTTAGGGCCAAATGGTCTGATTACCTTTATCAAGGAGGCATCCAAATTTGGTAAGTTTGAAATTGAATCTCCGATGGATTTTGCACCTGACTGGATGTATTATAGTCTAAAGAAAGGAGAAAAACATATTAAGCCCGAATATTATACTGCGCTGGCCAGATATTATTCTAAATATATAAAGGCTTATGCTGAAAATGGAATCACCATAAACTATCTGAACCTGTTCAACGAAGGGGATAACCCATGGTATTCAAATGTCACCTATAAAGTAATGGGTGAAATGATAAAAAATTTCGTTGTCCCATGCCTGCGGGCTGATGGATTATCTACAAAAATTCAATTGGGTGAAACCAGCAATCGTCCCGAAGCACTCCAGAAATTTCCTGATGTACTGAACGATCCTGAAGTTAGAAAGCACATCCATTCGCTTACGGTTCATGGCTACGACTGGGATAAGTTTTCCGACCTTACGGAACTGCACATCAAATATCCCGATATTCCGATTTGGATGACAGAGGTTTGTTATGTCACTGGAACCCTTTTCCCACCAGATGGTCCAAAAAAGTCTCCTGTTTACGAGTTTTCTGATGGGGAATTTTGGGGTAACATGATAATGAACGATATGAAAAACTGGATTTCGGGTTGGATTTACTGGAACATGATCCTTGATCAGGATGGCGGACCATGGCTGGTTTCGCCGGAACACGGTGATCCGGAACCAAACCAGCAACATCCCGTTGTCATTATTGACAGGAATACTAAAAAAGTCACATATACTGGTTTATACTTTTACTTAACTCATTTTAGCAAATTTATTAAACCCGGAGCTTATCGCATAAACTGTGCCGGAGGTTCGTCGTCGCTTAATTTTGCTGGTTTTCTGAATACCGACGGCAGCATTATACTTAATGTTATTAATAATGGGGATGTTACTGACTGCAAGATATCATGGAGCAATAATATGACAATTCAAAGACTTAAAGCACATTCTATTACAACAATAAAGTGGAATAACTCTATTACTAAAAATATTAACAAATAAATTGATAATAATATGAAAATCCATAATCTTCTGACAACTTCCATAAATACCATAGTTTTCACTTTGTTTGTTGGCATCAGCCAGGCACAACCTTATCAAGGCAAAACAATTCAGAATAAGACTGATTTTCAATGGCCCGAAGGAAAGAAAATGGGATTAAGTCTCACTTTTGACGATGCCCGCCTATCTCAGATTGACAAAGGCATTCCATTGCTTGATATTTACGGTGTAAAAGCAACCTTTTACCTGTCACCTGATAATATGACACAGAGACTGGAAGCCTGGAAAAAGGCAGTCACCAACGGTCATGATATTGGTAATCATTCTCTTCTACATCCTTGTACCGGTAATTTTGCCTGGTCAAAGGATAAAGCATTAGAAGATTACACTCTTCAAGATATGAATATGGAGCTTGATTCGGCCAGTAAATTTATAAAAAAGATGCTGGGCATTCAGCCGGTCTCTTTTGCATTTCCTTGCGGGCAAACATTTGTCGGGAGAGGGAATATGACCAGAAGCTATATACCTGTAATTTCAGTAAAGTTTGAAACGGGGCGGGGGTGGCTTAATGAGGGCCCAAATGATCCTGTTTTTTGCGATATGTCGCAACTCACCGGTATGGAACTGGATGGCAGATCTTTTGAGCAAATAAAAAACTTAATTGAAGAAGCCAAAAGCAAGGGTCAATGGCTGGTTCTTGCCGGCCATGAGATGAATGAAGGAGGCTTTCAAACTTCCCTGCTTTCCACCATTGAAGCAATCTGCAGATATGCATCAGATCCGGCCAATGGCATCTGGATAGATAATGTACACAATATTGCTGCTTACGTAAAAGAAAAAAGAGGAGAACCGAGATTTGCAGAAACTCCTTTATATAAGAATCCGATCTTCCCGATAGAACAAAGAATCAGTGACCTTCTTTCGCGCATGACACTCGAAGAAAAGGTCGGACAAATGAACATCCCGACATGCTACTCAACAGAACTTGGATGGGGTCTTAACAGCAATGCCCCCTATTTGTGGGATATGAAAGACACCAGGGAAGTGAGAGACAAACAACTGGATGGTTGCAGGAAATGGGCAGAAGGAACACATAATAATGTTTTTGGACCTGGCGGCGGTTTTTTTACTCTATCGGACAGGCTTATTTATGAAGGTCCTAAGAGACAGGCAGAAATCATGAATGAACTTCAGAAGATCGCTCTTGAGAAAACCCGGTTAGGGATTCCCCTCTTTCAGATCGAAGAAGGAACACACGGTCTGATGTGCCCGGGTGGAACAATTTTCCCGGAAGGTTTGGCAATAGGTGCATCATGGAACAAGGACCTTGTGAGGAAGATATATACAGTTGCCGCTCAGGAAGGGAAAGCAATCGGTGTCCACGGATTGTGTACACTCGTGATAGAACCAAACCGGGATCCGAGGATGGGCAGAAATGAAGAGGGATACAGCGAAGATCCCTACATTTGCTCACAAATAGCAGCGAATATTGTACAGGCTCTTCAGGGATTTGATATTTCTGCACCTGACAAACTGGTTGCCTTCCTTTGTCACTATCCCGGGCAAAGTCAACCGGTAAGTGGATTTGAACGGGGGGCTATGGAGATCTCAGAGAGAAAATTCAGGGAAGTATTTTTACCTTCCTTTGCTACCGGCATAAAAAAATATGGAGCTCTGGGGGTTATGGCCACTTATCCGGCTATAGATGGTGTGGCTGTTCACAGCTCAGAAAAAATACTCACTAGGATACTGAGAGAAGAATTAGGTTTTAAAGGCATCGTGGTCAGTGAAGGTGGGGGATTGGGAACTATTGTTACTGAAAGACATGCAGCAACACAAAAGGAGGCAGGGATTTTAGCAATCAAGGCCGGGGTTGATGTGGGTATATCCATAGAGGACGCCTATATGGGGGGATTAATTGAAAATGTTCATGAGGGGAAAATATCCATGAAGGAAGTTGACCAGGCGGTATCAAGGCTTTTAAGGCTCAAATTTCAAATGGGACTATTTGAACATCCCTATGTTAATCCAGAATATGCGGTTAGCATAGTCAATTCTAAAAAACACAGGGAACTTGCATTACAGGCTGCCAGGGAAGGTATTGTCTTACTTAAGAATGAAAAGAAAATATTACCGTTAAAAAAAGATATAAAGACAATCGCAGTTATCGGACCTGATGCTGATGCACCGATCGACCAGTTGGGTGATTATTTTCCGCATAATATTCCACAACATGTGGTAACGGTACTGGAAGGCATAAAAAATAAGGTTTCCCCGAAAACAAAAATTAATTACGTAAAAGGATGTGATGTTATTGAAAATACACCTAATGAAATTGCAAAGGCCAGAAATGCAGCAAAAAGCGCTGATCTTGCAATAGTTGTAATTGGCGAAGCCGGTTACAGGACAAACGGGGAGGGAAGAGATGTTGCCAGCTTCGATTTAACAGGCCTGCAGGAGGAACTTCTTAAAGCAGTATATGCAACAGGAACTCCAACCGTTATTGTGTTAATAAATGGCAGACCATTATCCATCCGTTGGGCATCGGAGAATATCCCGGCTATTGTTGAAGCATGGATGTGCGGAGAACAGGGAGGCAATGCCGTGGCAGATGTTCTTTTTGGTGATTATAATCCAAGCGGCAGACTTCCAATTACAGTTCCGCGCCATTCAGGCCAATTTCCATTTTATTATAATTTTTCAGCAACTAAGGACGGCGCAAAGTATATTGATATGCCGGGAACACCCTTATATGAATTTGGATTTGGATTAAGCTATACTACCTTTGAATATAGTAATCTCAGCATTCTCCCAAAGGAAATAAATAACGAAGGTGAAATTGAAATAATCCTGGATGTAAAAAATACTGGTGCGATTAAAGGAGATGAAGTGGTGCAATTGTATATAAATGATGTTATAAGCAGTACTTCCAAACCTGTAAAGGAATTAAAAGGTTATGAGAAAATATCGCTTGAACCAGGGGAGAAAAAAACCGTAAAATTAAAATTGCTTCCTGAAGATTTGTCCCTTTTTGACAGAGATATGAATTTTGTTGTTGAACCTGGTACCTTTGAGGTTATGGTTGGAAGTTCATCTAAGGATATAAAGCTTAAGGGCGAATTTGAGGTGAAAAAATAAACATCTTACTTTTTTATTAAATCTATTTCAATGAAAAATCAAAGCAAAAAGATATTCAGAAGAGATTTTCTGAAAGGACTGGGAGCGTTACCATTTTTGGGCTATTTTGCTTTTAATTTTAGGGAAAATATTGCCAGGGAGGCAAAGATCAAGCACAAGAATTATTTGAGTTTACTTAGAATAGAGGACCTTGAGGCGCCCAGGGTCAAATTGTTACCTTCTGTCAGTTCCAGCAATAATCGCATAAGAATAGGTTTAATCGGTAACGGATGGAGGGGCGAACAATTGTTACAATCTTTTGGTTTTATACACCCTGAACAGGTAAGGGATAACACGGTGAATGGAAAATACAATGAATGGCTTATAAATTTCCTGGGGCAGGAAGATCTGAATGTTGAGTTTGCCGGGGTATGCGATACTTTTGCGATACATGCACAGAGGGGTTTTGAAATCTCAATGAACGATGTGCATCCCGGGGGAGGCAAGGGAGCAACAAAACCTGCTAAAATATATCCCACTTACAGGGAAATGATTGAAAGTAAAGACATTGATGCCGTTGTTATTGCCACTCCCGATCATTGGCATGCCCCTATAGCTATTGCAGCTGCCAAAGCTGGCAAACACGTATTTCTTGAAAAACCAATGACCCATAGCATTGAAGAAGCCATTGAACTGCGAAACATCATAAAATCAACGGGTGTTGTCTTTCAGCTGGGTCACGAAAACCGTCAGCAAATGAGCTTCAGAATAGCCAGAGAGTTAATTCAGAAAGGTGTGTTGGGCACTGTTTCTATGATTCAAACGTTCACAAACCGAAATGGCTTATATGGTGCCTGGATAAGGAAAAGAAAATTTGATGACCTGGGAAATATTGACAACATAAACTGGAAAGAATTTCTGGGCAATACCCCATGGCATGAGTTTGATCCAAATCGGTATTTTAACTGGCATCGCTATAGCGAATATGGAACCGGTTTCACGGGGAATGACTTTTCGCATCAATACGACTGTATAAATCAGGTTCTTAGGGTTGGCATACCCGAGTGTGTAGTCGCACTTGGAGGCCAATATTATTATAAAAATCATGGTGACATGCCCGATGTTTTAAATGCAATTTTCAGTTATCCGAAAAAGGGATTGACTTTAACATATGATGGCACTCTGAAGAACGGAATTTACAGGGAAAATTACATTATGGGTTCTGAAGCTGCCATGTACCTTGATCTGGGAATCAAAATATTTAAAGACGATTATTCTGAGCGCTACAAGAATACTGAAATGGATTCATCAGAACCCCTCTATTTATACAATGGAGGAGCTGAGGTGGATGCGGTTTCTTCGGCTACCGCGAGAGCCTACATTAAAGGTGGCTATGGTGCAACCTATATCGACGGGAAAGTTATTGATGCAAGTTTCCTGCATGTAAAAGAATGGATTGATGCGATTCGCAATCAAACTAAAACGAGTTGTAATATAGATGAAGGTTTTGCTGAAGCGGTTACCTTTAACCTGGCAAATCTGGCGTACGTAAACAATAAGCAGGTTTTATGGGATTCAGTGACCGAAAAAGTAACCATGGTCTAAGGTGATTTTTATTGTTGAAGTAATATCTCAACAATAAAATCTACAGAAACTTTAGCTTGCATAACCATTAAATATTGTTTTATTATGATATCAATTGACAAAATCTTTATGGAAAAGTATAGCAATTTACAATCTTATTCAAATTGGCAGATATTCTCATTAACTTTTTTGCGGGTTTTAATTGGCTGGCATTTCTTATATGAAGGTTTAGTAAAACTTTTTTCTTCCCCGGCTTGGACTGCAAAATCGTATCTTCTTGGATCAGTTGGTCCATTTGCTCCTGTTTTTAAAGCCATGGCTTCTCATCCTTCCTTGTTACATATTATCGATATTATTAACATTTGGGGGTTAATATTAATCGGCATAAGTCTGTTTATAGGTTTGTTTACAAGGCCCTTTAAGCTTTTCGGGATAGTTTTATTGTTGCTTTATTACCTTGCTTATCCGCCTTTTGCAACAGTGGTTATTAATACACCGGTAGAAGGCAGTTACTGGATTGTCAATAAAAATCTTATTGAAATAGCAGCGTTATTTGTATTGTATTTATTTCCATCAAGCCAAATTTCCGGAATTGACAGATTTTTTCAAACTAAAGAAAAAAATAAATGAAAACTCATTTTACAAGACGAAAGTTTCTACAGGCAGCAGCGGTCTCCGCCACAGCTACAATGCTCCCTACTTTTGTGGGAGCAGCAGCTAAACCAATTGGTGACATATCGATTGTGAAGTCAGGAGAACTGCCAAAACGCAGACTGGGCAGAACCAACAGAATGGTTTCCTGCATCGGTTTTGGCGCAGGTTCTCGTTATTGTAACTGGGTGGCAGATGAAGGCACCTTGCAAAAACATATAGATTACGCAATTAAACTCGGGATCACTTATTTTGATTCTGCACGATCGTATGGCAATGGATTAGCAGAAGAACGTTATGGAAAATTTCTTACCCCAAAATACAGGGATCAGATATTTCTCAATTCAAAATCAATAGAGAGGACTTATGACGGAGTAATGAAAGAGATCGAAATATCATTAAAAACATTAAATACAAATTATTTAGACCTCTACTGCATGCATGGAATCGATAAAGTGGAAGATGTGGATGTCCTGTTAAGCCCATCGGGAGGATACAAAGCATTTTTAAAACTGAAGAATGAGGGTGTGGTGAAAAACATCGGTTTTTCGTTTCATAAATGGAACGATGCATCCCAGAAATCTTTTAAAGAGTTTGATGTTGATGCAATTTTATGCGTCATCAACGCTTCAAAGTACAATGGCAATGAGGACAGCCTTTTACCTCTAGCATCTAAGCGAGATGTTGGCATTATAGCAATTAAAATTATGGGACAGAATGCACTCATTGGAAATGTATCTGGAGACGATCTTTTGCGGTATGCCCTCAGTCTTCCTATTTCAGTTGCAAATGTCGGAATTGACGGATTTGCACCCCTTGAATCCTGTGTGGAGGTTGGAAAAGAACCGTTACTATCTGAAACTGAAGCCCAAAAAATACAGTTGAAATTGAAATTTGACCCCAAAGTTACCAGGCTACCCTATTATACAGGATAAAGTACTCTGGGGCATTAAACAGAAATATTTCTTATTTTTTTTCTTGTATCAGTTGATCATAATGGGGAATTCACGGTATCCGGTTCCTATTGACCAGCGTATCCTATAATCTCCTTTATAGGTCGCTTTTTTTGCCGGATCCTTTCCATCCCAGGTAATAATAAATATTCCTTCACTGATTTTTCCACGGTAAAGATTACAGACCTTTTTGCCCTCAGTAGAATACATATCAATCTGTAGTTCGCCGGGTATCCACGATTTGCATATAATAATAGATTCTTCCCCTTTTGTTAAATTGTGAGGAAGAACAGTGGCGAGATTAAGCTCTTTGCATTCTGTGAAATTAATTACAGGTACGGTGACTTCACCCTGGACATATTTTCTTTTAAAGCCTGGAGGATTAACGAGTACAGAGCTTTTATAACGTAGATATTCATTTGATTCTTGATCATTCTTAAATCTCAGTTCATAAAGGTCACGTATCGTCTGGTCAAAATCGAACAATCCTGTCCATAGCTCACCTGCGTTTTTGGTTACATTTGAATGTCCCCAGGCTTTTTGAAATGCAGCGATTCCTGATGTATCATTATCTGCACCCAGTCCGTTTGAGCTTATGAAGCGGGGATTTTTTTTGTCCTTATTCCACATCACATTCAGGTTTGTGTTGATGATTCGCTTAATATCCTGTTCATCAAAGACTATCCCGTAATGATACGCTTCTACAATTTTATCTACTTCGCCTGCCTGGTAACCCGAACGCCAGGGATGAACCCACACACCATGACGGGTATCTTTTTTCCCCAGGTCAACATCCCCCGGGTAAAGCGGCTCATAGTAGTTCCAGCAGTAATGATCATCAAAATACTGGAAGTGACTTTTGGCAGTGAAAAAGATTTTTTCAGCCCTGTCCCTGTAAATCTTTTCACCTGTAATCCTATATAGTCGCAGAAACACCTGTCCTGCATCCATCTGTTTATTAAATGGATGGCTTATTCCAACGCGGGAGGTTTCAGGTGCCAATATCCATTCTTTAAGATTTTCTTTTTTTAAGAATCTGTTAAACTCAATATAGGTACCATAAGGGCCATCATCTATCCAGCAGCCTCTTTTATCCCACTTTTCAACAAAATCCCTTTTAGCTATTTCCACATATAAATTTGCTTTGTCCTTGTATTTACTTTTCAGGGTTTTGTTTTCCAACGCAAGAACTGAAAAATTGAGTATCCCTTCAAGAAGAATTGCGTCTCCCACAAGAGCATCCTGCCAGTATTTATCGTCATATCCATAAACACCAATCCATCCCTTACAACCGTCCGGATCGGTTTCCATTTTACTAATCAGAAAATCATAGTATTTTATACCTGCATCCAGCCATTTAGTATCTTTGGTAAAATCATAGTTATCAACATATTGGTCCAAACTAACCCGTGCATGCCAGCAGAAATTCTCACCATTAGCATTTTCTTTAAATGAGGGATTATTGATCATTTTATCTGACAGTTCATCTGGGGATGTATCAAGTGTTATTCTTTTCTGAACACAGGAGGTATTCATTGCCAACAGTGCAATTGCCAGGTATAAAATAAGACAGTACGATTTTGTTTCTTTCATAAATGCTAATAGATAAGTTTTTACTACAAAAGATTTATCATTGCAAGCCTGGAAGTAGGACTTTTGTAAGTGTACTCCGACTTAATAGTAAAAATAACTAATAATCATGGATGTTTTAATGGGTGCCATAAAATAATACTATATCTACAGCTTTCCTCTTTACCATGATGTGTAAAAATAATTCTGTTCATTTAGGAGTTCCCTTACTGCTTTTTGCTGTATTTACTCTATCTTTATTTAAATGAAATGTATTATGAACCGAGCTTCGAAGAGTCGGGGCGGGTTGCATCATACCATTAAAATCAATTATATCATGATGAAAAAGTGGAAAACACGGTTTTTGTCAACAATTGTTTTATTAGCTATGCTATTGGGGGATATCAACATTTGTAAGGCATTCACTGCATCAAAGAATACTTTTTTTGCCGGAACTTCAAAAATTATGATAACTCCCGGAACTCCTATACCGATGCGTGGATATGGTGGAAGAACGGCTACGTTTAAGGGAGTTCATGATGATTTATTTGTCAGGGTAATTGTATTCAGTGACGGAATAAATAAAGCTGTATTAATTAGTGCAGACGTAATAGGATTTTCAAATTCCTTCTGGGAAGAAACTACACAGCGCATAACAAAAGAAACAGGGATAAAAAAGGAATATGTATTGCTGTCAGCAGTTCATAATCATGGCGGTCCGGTTACCAAAGTTTATGACCAAGATTCCTCTTCACAGGTCAATGCCTATGTTGAAGAATTAAAAAATAAAATTATCATTGCCACCAAAGACGCAATAAAAAACATGGTTCCGGTGTGCATCGGTGCCGGTAAAGGTATGTGCAAAATGATTATTAACCGCAGGGCACCTGATGGTAAAGGGGGAATTGAACTTGGACAAAATCCTTACGTTGGCCTTTAATTTTATCTGATTTTAATCATATAACAAATGATACCTTTGATTTTATCTCAACTTTTTAAGGAGAGAAACCCATGAGAAATATCATTAAGTATCCGGTCATCCTTGTTTTAGTATTAATAGTAAATGTGGGATCTCAATTATTTGCATCAGATCTGTCAGAACTGAAGCCCTATTTAAGAAAAACGGTCTCCTGGAAATGTACAACTCAAGACAAGGTGGTACCAATGAACATATACTTTCTTGGAGGAAAAAATGGCCCTGATGGATCTGAAGTTATTGTATATGTTAAAAACAGTGCATGGGATCGAATCGGCCAGGAATCCGACCTATCTATACTGAGTGATTATATTCAGAAAAAATTTATCGTAATTACAATTGATTTTGGTAACAATAAGCTGGCTGTTTCTCCCCGCTTTGATAAGGATTTGCATGAGATCTTCAAAGCAGTTTACGGATATAAAACCGAATCTTTGCTGAAAGACCTCAATCTTATTCCAAAAGAATACAGATGTTTTTTCCTTCCTGAAGGATACCGCGTAGCCACTGACCTTGTTTACTGGGAAATTGATAAACATGCTGTTTACGGGACATTGGAATATATAATGAAATCATATAATGAAGATATTGTGCCGAAACTCCCCGGATTAAAACCTGTTTCATCACCCATGGAAATGGTAGACAGAAAAGGAAATCCCTTCGACTTCAGGGTGAAAATGGATATTGTTTATCCATCTCAGGCAAAGAAAAAACTACCTGCCATCATTTTTTCGGCCTGGCTTGCGCCCAGAAATCCAAATGGCGAACCCATAACCTACCTTCCTCACTTTGCAGGATTCACAACACGCGGCTATGTTTATATCATCATGGGCCACTGCTTTAATCCCTGCGTACAACATTATTTCCATTACATGAAATTCACGCTCGACCGATGGAACGGATTTGCTTGTTATTCAGCAGCAATGCGTTACATAAATGCTAACGCAGAGAAGTACAGTATAAATACAGACTACATCGGCATGGCTGGTCATTCCAAGGGACAATATGCCATTACACGTCTTTCTGACCCTCATCATGAAGGGGGTAAAGAGATCAGCAGGTTTGAAGGCTATCCTGAAGGATCTCCCGAACCCCAGCCCTGGCCCGGATATCCCTCAAAAATCTCCGCAGGGTATCAGTCTATGGGTATGGGTCTTTTTGAACCACAATATATAACTGCCGATTACGTGCCTAATATTATCGCATGCGGTGAAAAGGAACGCGATTTAATCAGCAAGGAAGCCCATCCTGCATTTATAAAAAGACTCGAAGAACTCGATTGCAACTATATCAACCTTTTTATGCAGGGACTAGGACATGAAGTTCCATCTGGCTATGATGAAAAAATGGGGGTTGACAGGTATCAGCTGATGCACGATTTCTTTGAACGGTATCTTAAGGTGGAAGATAAACTTCCTCCCGTTGTTCTGGTTATTTCTCCGCGTAATAATAAGGAAGATGTTTCTCCGGCTGCAGAAATATCAATTGACTTTGCACCGGTTATTGATGCTCAGAGCATTATCAATGGGAAAGGCATTTTAATTACTCATAAGAAGAATAATCAAGAGGTTAGCGGGAGTTGGAAAGTATCACATGGCGGTACAAAGTTTACTTTCCTGCCTGCACAGGCTTTAAACAGGAATGAACAGTACAGCATTATTGTCACTAAAAAGGTAAAAGATATAGCAGGAACGCATCTTGACCATAAAAAAACTGTGCATTTTAGAGTTGCAGGAGAATAATATAGTAATAAACGCATGAACCCTGCCAGTTGAAAAATCAAAAGTGATATAAGAATATGAAAACAAGAATCGCACGATTAATTGGAGTCGTAATGGTTTATATACTGTTTTCAGGCGCCATTAATGACCAGACCATTTATAAAACTATAAAAATCGAAAAACTGGAGTGGATGGTCGAAAACCTGAATGTAAGTTTTTTCAGAAACGGCGATCCCATATCCGAAGCCAAGACAAGTGAGGAATGGTCAGAAGCCGGTAAAGAAGGCAACCCGGCATGGTGTTACTATGAAAACAAAATCGAAAATGGCAACCAATACGGGAAATTGTATAACTGGTATGCCGTAAACGATCCCCGTGGATTAGCCCCGACAGGCTGGCATGTATCAAGTGATGCAGAGTGGAGACAGACTACTGATTTCCTGGGTGGGGAAGATGCTGCGGGAACAAAGATGAAAAGTGGCACCGGATGGAATCAGGATGGTAATGGAACCAATGAGAGCAGTTTCACCGGACTTCCGGGCGGATGCCGGGACCTGAACGGCAAATTCAGCAATAAGGACATTATTGGTTTTTGGTGGAGTTCTACTGAATATGACAAAGACTTCGCCTGGTACCGGTGTATTGATATAAGCCCTTACTATGTTTACAGGACCAACTATTATAAGCAAAACGGATTATCAGTCAGGTGTATTAAGGATTATTGATTGCGGGGCCATCAGACTATTCTGAAGGTTCATAGACCCATATGAATGAATGGCGAAGGTTTTCAGCAATCAGGATCCTTCCTTTCCTGTCTGCGCAGATTACGCTGCATTGTGCTGTATTATCAGGCCAGCCAAGACAATCTATAGAACCAATCATTGGATCATAACAGAGAATCCAGGTATTATCTTCATCCCTTCCGCCAAGCATATAGAGTTTCCCGTCACCCCCGTAGGCAAGAGACTTAAGGTTCCAATACTGAAAGGCTTTCCCCTTGTTGATCACTGTAGAAGTGGATGGATGAAACTTAAAAAGAAATCCATCATTGATCGTACCACACCAGAAGCCACCATCATGCGCACGAATAGCAGAAGCAATTCCGTTTTCATAAAGAGGATCCGAATCCATTCCTTTTTGAGTGGGTACTGCAACACCGGTAAAAACGGGCTGTTCATCACCATAAGTAAGCCTGTAAATAAGACCCCCTGAAAAAGAAGAATAAGTAGATGAACCTCCTTTCATTAGCTCCTGTTTTGTCAAACTGATTTCTTTATTATAATAAGTTGAAAAATACACCGTACCGGCATCGTCAATCATTAGCACTTTGGGTACACCTCTCCAGGAAACCCTGCCAAGGTCTTTAACCCGCCATGGTGTCATGATCTCTCCAAAATCCTTTGTTGACTTTGATTTAAAATCATAAGAGAATAAATGACCGGCCGGGTAGGTTACGCCATAAACCTTCCCTCGCATCGAATCAATAACGATACAATTAATGCCCTGACCTGTAGCGATTATACCCAAATCTTCAATTTTTCTGGTTGCCGGGTCAAATGAGAAAAGATGTCCTCCTTTATACTGATTGCCTGCATCATCTAGAATCTCATCATACGTTGATGTACAACCAAAAAGGACATTACCTTTCCCAATGCATAGATCATTTATTGAAGTTTGTCCTGCAAACTCAGAAGTTACATTCAGTAAATGTTCGACTTTTTCCCCATCTGTCCTGAAAATATGACAATTTTGGGCTCCCCAAGTGGCTTTTGTACTTCCGTAAACCCAACCGTCATGCATCAGAATCATATCGGTCACAGCACTCTCACCTCCCTGAATAGGCCCCTTTGGACCATTCGAAATCAGGATATGTTTTGATACTGAACCCTTGGTTATCACGCCTGTTCTCTGGCCAAAAGAAGTCGTGGTATTAAATTCCACTATTAAAAATAATATCAGGAACCAGGAAAATACTTTATTGTGCTTCATCATATAATTCTTTCCTTAGCGTATATCATTATTAAAATTTATCCTTTACCTTCAATTACCATGGTATCATCTTAATGAATTAAGATTCTCAGGTGGGTCATACTTTACAAGATAAGGTCTGGTAATTGGTTTCCCCTGGTTATCTTTTTCAACTTCATTTCCTTTATAATAACTACCGAAACAACTAAAATACACTGTATGATTTTTCGTGCTCAGTGCGCCAAAACATCCTTCCACACCTTCAATCTGACCTACCCAATAATACTTTTTTGTTTTGAGATCCAAAACAGTAAGTATTTCCAGGGCTTTTTCCAGCACTTTACCACCATGGTTGCCGGCAATAAAATATAATCTTCCCCATTCCTCATCAAGTGCGATGTTCGGCGTATAATGCGGCTGATCAGGCATTCCAATTACGTGTCCAAGGTCCTCGAGTTTATTGGTTCGTGGTTCAAAGCTCCATACAAATCCATCGGTAGATATACAATAAATAACGTTTTTTGAAGATACAACTGAAGCACGAAAATCCATTAATTTACCAGGTAACTTTATGTCAATATCGGTAAATGTTTCATTATCAGGATCGAATTTTGTCAATCCTCCTACATCATTTGCAAAATAACAGAACCCATCTTTATCCATAATCATTTCCCGCACCCGGTCTTCAAGACGGCTCATGCGGGCAAGAGACTCATATCGGTTAAGTTCCATGGTTGACAGTTTCACCCTCCAGAATTTTGCACGGTCCGGTGAAATACCATTTAGGATATTCCGCTTTTCATCATAGTATAATCCCACTGTGGCACCGTAGGGGCATGGGATTCCAAAATAATCAATATTTTTGGTTTGCGGATCATATTTAATTAAAGCTCCACCGGCATAACTTTTTGGATAATATGCACGTGTAAATTCATGTATGTAAGACATCCCCATGTATCCGGCAAAATATAACATGCCCTTTGAATCTGAGGCAATATTTCCATGTATCTTTCCATGTCCGGGAGTCTCTGCATTAGAATAGATAGCGCTCGCTTTATCCAGTTCCAGCTCAAAAAATACCTTATCCAACTTAGGATCATAAAAACAAATAGCCGTGTTCCCGAACCCCCAGGGCCTTTCGTACTGATCAGATTTATCCCAGTTGCCAATGACCGCATCAGTTCCCCAATGGTCGCCACCGCAAAACCAGATTTTGCCATCAGGTGTTTCCGTTATTTTATTCCAGTTTGTATTCTGTGCCGATTCGTTTTTCCAGATCAGTCCCTCTGCCTCATACATTTTCAACCTGATCTTCTGTACTTTCTGAACATTGATCGGTTGTGCTGAGGCAACAGACGGAATAATGAACAGGCTTAGTAAAAATAATACTCCGTTCTTATTAATTATCATACTTTTTTATCTCCTTTTTGAATAACAAATACTTGTAAATTTGTATCTTTTATTTATAAAATCTTACTGGACTTTTATTATTCAAAAATAGAAATTTAATTGATAAATTTTAAAGAAATGAGTATCGTTTATGAATAATAAACACCGTATTTCATGCCCTTGAAGTATTTTTAGGAACCGAATGAAAAAACATGAACATATTAATCTTAATTTTAACTTTAACTTTAACTGAACAATAATCAAACAACCATGATTTAATCACATAAAACGAAAAAGAAATGTATGAATTTATGATTCGCTCACTGAAAAAAATGGAAGTCAAAAAGATGATCGGGATAATTTCAAACCAGTGATTAACATGAAAAAAATCAGCAACCTGAGAACTGAAGGGAATGGTTCCGAATTTATCGGACAGAAGAGCGAAGCTGCACATTACACTTGTTATCGTACCCCTTCACCGATAACGATTGACGGCGACTTGAACAAGACAGCCTGGCAGTGTGCACTCAAATCGCCGCGCTTCGTGGACATGATCAGCGGCGCACCGGGTTTCTTTGACACGCATGCCGCAGCGCTGTGGGATGAGGCGGCGCTCTATGTCGCATTCTGGGTCGAAGAGCCGTTCGTCGAAGCTAAACTCACCCAGCGCGACGCGACCATCTTTCAGGAGAACGACGTTGAGGTTTTTATAGACGGCGGCGATTGCTATTATGAGTTTGAGATCAACGCGCTGAACACGGTCTACGAGGTGTTTTTCATCTGGCAGGACGCGTATCGCAAGTTTGATTCGCGCGAGTTCGACGTGCATTCACGTCAAGCCTACACGTTTGGCGGCAACCACGACCGCGACGCTGCAACGTTCTGGCGTGGCACGCACCCACGCGGGCTGCGTTGGGCTTTCACGGACTGGGACTTCGCCGGCATCCGAACAGCGGTGCAAGTGCAAGGCACGCTGAACAACAGCCGCGATGTTGACAGGGGATGGACGGTCGAGATCGCATTCCCGTGGGCGGGCATGAAGCACTTGACCGGAGGTCGCAGCGTACCACCGCATGACGGCGACATGTGGCGCCTCTTTTTCGGTCGCTTCGGCAAGCTGGCGGTGGGTAACGCTGTCGTCGGAAACGCCATGTCTTGGGGTCGCATAGGCGACATTGACAATCACCTGCCCGAACTCTTTACTCGCGTGTCGTTCTCAACGCAAACCACACCTGCGGATGTAAAATAACCGTGCGCCGGAGTAATTGTTTAATTTGCCTTTGGCAAAACTATATATTTCAGGGAATATGCTTTAATCACTTGATATGAAAAAGATATGTATCATTTATTGAATCGCTCTCAGATAAAATTAGTCCTTTTTGTTTCCTTTATTTCTGTAACATCTTTTTTTGGCTGCTCAAAATCAACATTGGAAATAAAGGTAAAAGATTTTGGCGCAGTACCTGATGATAATAAAGACGATACCCCTTCAATACTCTCTGCAATTGAAGCGTGTAAAAACAAAAAAAAATCAAAATTGGTATTTGAATTTGGTTCCTATGATATCTATGGAAGTCAAAAAAATGAGCGGGGTAATTTCGAGCCGGCGATTAATATGAAAAATGTCAGCAATCTGACAATTGAAGGGAATGGTTCCGAATTTATCGGACACAATTATTCAACGATGTTTCATTTTAACAATTGCAGGAATATATTAATAAGCAATCTGACTGTTGATTGGGATCCTCTGCCATATACGCAGGGGAAAGTGATACTCGTTGACACCAATTATATTGATATTGAAGTGTTAGCTCCTTTTGTTGCACAGCCGGGACTCCACACGGAAGCCATTTTAGGTTATGACCTGGAGAACCACCGGTTGGCCAGAAGATTTACTGATCATTATCAGTTGGGATTTGAAAAGACCACCGAAGTAATCCGGCGTGGAGTAATGCGGCTGTTTATAGGGCGACAAGACAGATTTGCCGGAACTATGCCTTCAGTGGGAATGTATGTAATTGCAAGACACCATGTTTATGGTTATCAGTCCTTTGAGTTTATCAAATGCACTGATGTCCACCTGGAAAATGTGAATATTTACTCAAATCCGGGCATGGGCGTTGTTGGTGAAGAATGTCGTGATATTAATATAAGGCACCTGAGAGTAATGCTAAAACCAGGAGCCGGGAGATGGATGTCATGTACTGCGGATGCAACAAATTTCAGAGGATGCCGGGGTACTATTGTAATGGAAAATTGTCTGTTTGAAGGTCAGGGGGATGATGCTACCAATGTGCGAAGCGGTGAATATTTGCTTGTGGCTGAGCGATTGGATGATAATAAGTTGCGTATTAAGACAGGTTATCGCTATGGAGGTGACCCTACCCCACCCGAAATTGGGGATAAACTGGAACTAAGCGGTGAGGATAAGCCACTGTTACCTTACTTAACAATAACCGTTCGGTCAGTAGAAATAAATGAACAGGATAAAACGCTGGTAGTTGGTTTTTCAGAAAAACTACCTGATCGAACACGCAAGGGTGATGTTGTTGGTAATGCCAGTTCCTGTCCGGTACTCCGTATTCGAAATTGCACCGCAATTCGAAACCGTGCCCGGGGTTTTATTGTTAAGACACGCAATGTGATTATTGAAGATTGTACTTTCCAGGATATATGCGCTTCTGCAGTGGGATTGGAAGCAGATATAAATGCCTGGTGGGAAGCAATTGGCTCAAGGGATGTAGTTATACGAAACAATAGATTCATAGATTGCAAATTTGAACCTGAATATCTTCATGGGGTGATAGAGTCTCATACTATGAGTCAAACTGCTCCGGCTGGCGTTCACCAGAGAATTACCATTGAAAACAATATTTTCCTGGGCTCAGATGGCAATATTATTAAATTAGGTTCGGCTGATGGCGTGGATATCATTGACAATATTATTGATCAGCCTAAAGATGAAGCGATCTTTCTGTATAACAGCAGGAATATCAGTATACACGGTAATAAACTAACCAATTGCAAAGTTGGACTAAAAATTGGTGATGGTTGTGATTCAGCAAGTATCAAGGTCGAAAATAATATTGGATTTTAATATTGGGTCTTGTATTCCGATATTCTGCACCATTTTTGGGAATGCCTGTTAATTCATGAAAATCTAAGGCTATGATTGGAAGTTCGTTAAAAAACGGCCATAATAAATTGGTTGCGAAAACATTTCTACATATTAAAGGACGTGCCAACAATAAAGCGGGCGGGTCAATAGAGAATCTGTTGATTTGCATTGCCACTGTATCCTTCTTTGGTTTATCATGTATTCATAAGCAGGTAGAAAGGATTGAGCCATTGGAATTAAAATGTGAATACAGTGATAATCCTCTCGGAATTGAGAACAAGAATCCGAAACTTAGCTGGGTTCTTCATTCAGATATGCGCAATCAGAAGCAAAGTGCATACCGGATTATGGTTGCAAGCAGTGAAGAAAACCTTCAAAGAAATATTGGAGATTTATGGGACAGTCATAGAGTATTTTCCGATGAATCGGTTCATATAGTATACAAAGGGAAGGCACTCATTTCCGGTTTGCACTGCTGGTGGAAAGTGCGTGTTTGGGATAAAGATAAAAAAAAGTCAGACTGGAGTGAATCCTCCTTCTGGGAAATGGGACTGCTTAAACCAGAAGACTGGAAAGCGAAATGGATCAGTTATGAATGCCAGTCAGCTCCCCTGTTTCGGAAAGAGTTTAAGATCACTAAGAAAGTAAAAGATGCCCTCATTTATATTAGCGGGCTGGGTTATTATGAGTTACGAATGAATGGTTCAAAAATCGGAGAACACGTGCTTGATCCTGCACAGACGGACTATGAACAGCGTGCTTTTTATGTTGTTTATGATGTTAAGGAGAATATAAACCTGGGGGAGAATGTTGTAGGTATTATATTGGGGAACGGCTGGTATAATCAGTTTGCTGTT
>JBGOZX010000035.1:0-30641 GCA_041480425.1 Bacteroidia bacterium | reverse complement strand
ATTTTTTTCCAAGCCCGACCTGTTCTTTTGAGACAGTAATTCCAACAACTTCAGCATTGTAATTCTCTGCAGCATATTTTCCAAATGCGCTCCAGCCACAGCCAATATCGAGAACACGCATTCCGGGTTTGAGATAAATTTTGCGGCAGATTAATTCGAGTTTGTTTTCCTGAGCCTCATCTAAGTTGCCGGCATCCTTCCAATATGCACAACTGTAGTTCATTCGTTTATCGAGCATATTCTGAAAGAGATCATTACCCAAATCATAGTGCTTTTCTCCGATAATGAATGCCCTCCGTCTTGATTGCAGGTTGAAAAGTTTTGCTGTCAAAAGTCTGAGAAGAATCGATAGCTTCCGTTGTATTTTTTCGTCGAGTTGAGCTCTTAAAATTTTGTAAATAAATTCATCAACTCTTTCAGCTTCCCACCAGCAGTCCATATAGGATTCACCGATACCTAATTCACCTTCTGTAATTGCTCTTCTGTAAAATTCATCATTGTGAATCCGGATATCCCAGGGATTACTGCCGTTAATGTTCACTCCGGCAAGTTCTAAAATCTCTTCTGTTATTCTTTTATACTTATTTTTCATAACACACACCAGCCAGCCGGTGAGGTTAAATGGTCAGAAATAGATTAGTTTAAGGAGTTTTTCCTGATCAATTTAAAAGTATGCTTTTTTATTTTTTTATCTGAATTAATACTTTGGTATCCGATAAAATAGATTATCCCGGAACTTAACCCTAATCCAAATCCCGGAATGCAGAAGTATATGATTCTGTCAGATATGTTTAAATGATTTAACAAATATAATATTGTAATTACCAGGCTTGCTACACCTATAATCAAATAGATATTAATCAACTTGAATATCAGCTTATTTTCTCTGCTTTTGAGGAATGGAAGGAATCTTTTTCTTTTGATAATTAATGTATCCATAATTGATATTAATGTCATTCAATTTATATCCAAAGTTAATACTTATTTCAGGACAAGTCAACAATCTCCTCATGTGTCTGATTGTCATGAAACTTAAAGACTTTCAGGCTCTATGGACTTTACGTACTTTATGTACTTTACGTAGTTAACAGCTTTTAAAGCCATTTTTCAACCACAGAGTACAAGGGAATAACACAGATTCTCCCTTTCTCTTACTCTCCCACTCTTGTATTCTCCTCTTCAACCTCTTCAACTTTTCAACTCCTTTCAACCCTCTTTAACTTTTAAATTGCTTTATTTCTTCCCCTGGCACACCGCATCGTGCACATACCCGTATGTTTCCCATTGCGGTGATTCCCCTGCGATTACAACATCTACATTATTGTTTGCTAACAAACCAATATGGGTTTTACTACCAGGGGCACCTGCTGCAAGCCTTACTCTGGACAATTTCATTTCCGGATTTCCAATAACATAAAATGCATTTTCAGGGAATATCTGCTTCAGATTTTTAAGTAATCCTGTCAAATTAGTTTCCGGTAAGACAAATTGATCGGTTTGACCATTGACAGCATAATCTTTCCAGCCAAGTTTTGTAACCATTCCGGATTCAATGCCATCAGGTTGCAGTTTTTATCAACTGCCTGCTTTAGAACATCCATAGTGGCAAACATACATGTAACTATCCCTTTTACAAGTGTTTCAGGATCGCCTTCTTTAATAACATCTACTGTATTGGGAATTGGTGCAGCGCCCGTGTTTTTAATAATTATTTCTATTATCCGGGTTGCAGTAGGGGTGGTTGAACCTTTTGTTGAATTTTGCCCTGAAAGCGGTAAAGAGAAAATACAAATGAATATTAACCAAATGGCTGATAAAGTTTTCATAATCGGGTATGATTTAGTATTAGTTCTTTTAAATTTTATAGCAATTACAGCCAATGTAACTGCTAACCAAATTTAATAAAAAACGGTACCTGATGGCACCGTTTTTTAAATGATTTCGGCATTATGGTTATTTCCTCTTAGGAGCCGGTTTATTCACCGGTTTAAAACCTGTTTTTTCGGTCGTTCCTGTTTTCATGGTCATTTTATTCAGGAACTTTCCATCTTTATCATAAAGAAGAGTCTCTGAAGTAGCCCCTTTTACAATAACAACCTCAAAAGACACAACATTATTTGCCACAACTTTTGTTGCATCTTTGATAGTGAAACCGACATAGTCTTTGGTAATGTTATCCGTAATAGATTTCTGAAGGTCTGCTACCTTGACGGGAGTACGCTGAGCATTGACAACCAAAGCTGCCATCATTAACGCCATAATAAAAAATACTTTTTTCATAACTGATAAATGTTTTGGTTTAACAGTCCGAAAATATTCTAAGATTTTGAAGAGGAACTGAAGTTGAGAAAATTTAACAAATATTTAAGATTCGTGCACCAGTGTCAACTAAGAGATCATCTATTGGTGATAATCCAGTTTTAATTTGTGAATGTTGCCGGTACAGATATAAAAGATTTTCATTTTATAATTATCTGCAATTTTTTTTACAATAGACAGACCAAGCCCCACCGACTGAGGGTTATCACTCCCTTTATGAAACCTCCGGAAAAGCAGTTCAGGGTCAGTTTTTAAAGGCAGACCACTATTAGTAATAGTAATGCATCTGTCATTAGTATAAAATCTGATAAAGCCGCCATCGATATTATACCTCACTGCATTGCTAAGCAGGTTTGAAACAAGAACCTCAGCAAGGACTTCATTCATCAGCACTATTGCGGGATCTGATGTCTCCATTTCAATAGTGATCTTTTTCAGCTGCATGATCTCCTTATAATTATCGATACCTTTTTCAATTATCTGCTTAAGCGATATCTCCTTTTCTTCCTGGAAATATAAATTCTCAATCTTGGAGATGAGCAGAAGTCCCTGGTTGAGCTTAAATAACCTCGTTGTCGCCTCATCAATGGATTTAATAAGATTGATGCTATCCTTTTTAAGTTCTTTATGCTGCATCAGTATCTCCATTTTTGAGCGTATTACTGCCAATGGAGTCTGTATCTCATGAGCAGCATTTTCGTTGTACTCCTTCAGATTCAGATAATCATTCCGCATCTTCTGAGTCATTTGCTCAAAGACCAGATTAAGCTGTCTGAACTCGTTAATGTCGGTATCAGGCAGATCTAGTAGCTTATCTGATTGAATATCAAACCTTCCTGCTTTGTCAACTGAATTATAAAAAGGACTCCATAATTTTCTGGATATAAGGTAGTTCAGGAGAATTGATATAAGAAACAGCGAGAGAAAAAGAAAAAACATGTAGAGGCTTATATCCTCCAGCAATTCCTGCTTCTCGCTTAAAGTCTGAAATATGCTGATAGTGTAACTCTTTTTTCGGTGCGTAATGCCCGAAAAGTATATATATCGGTAGGGTAAATAATTGCCCGAAATAGTATCATAGCTAACAGTATCTTTAATGATCTGAGCATTCCGGGCAGGTGAATTCAGCAAACTTACCTCTATCTGATGACCGAATGATGCGGCGAAATCCGGGATTGTATCGGACTGTTCAATCTGATCCTGAATAATGACCTTTTCTGTTATCAGACTGTTGTCAATCTGCTTGTATACTACTCTCCGGATTGTAAAATACAACAATACCGCTCCTGCAATCATCGCAAGGATAGAGAACAGGAAAAAGTAATAGGTACTTTTAGTTAATAATTTCAACTATCTATAAATTTATATCCGAATCCGTAAATGCATTTTATATAATTATTCCCTCCTCCTTTAACGATCTTTTTGCGAAGATTCTTAACATGAGTATAGACGAAATCGAAGGAGTCGGTAAGGATCACATCATCTCCCCAGAGGTGCTCAACTATTGATTCCTTTGTTATTATCCTGTTCCTGTTTGCCACAAAAAACAGAAGCAAATCATACTCTTTCCTTGTGAGATTCAGCAACTTATCATTTACATATGCTTGATTGTCGGAAGTGTTGACCCTTATCTCATTAAAAGAGATCTCATTAAGACCAAGATGACTGTTCCTTCTGTAAATTGAATTAATCCTTGCACTCAGCTCTGCAAAATGAAAAGGTTTTGTAAGGTAATCGTCTGCGCCGATTTTCAGTCCGTTAAGTTTGTCATCAAGTGAACTTCTTGCAGATAGTATCAATATCCCGTCAGCTGATTTATTAGTTTTCAATTCGCGTATTATATCCAGTCCGCTGCCGTCAGGCAAACCAATATCCAGAATGATGCAATCATACCTGTTATCTGCAGCTTTATTTATTGCCTGCCTGTAATTCTGTGCTATTTCACAGATATGGCCCTCCATCTTCAGATAATCAATAATGGCCAAACAAAGAGATCTGTCATCCTCAACAACAAGTAGTTTCACTTTAGTCAAATATTAAGCAAAATTACTACTATCTGATCATTCCTATACTTTAAAATAAAAAGCCTTTTCGGCCTGTCAACTGCGGGTTACGAGTTACCGTACCTCTAATACCCCAATGGTCTGGTCTGAAATAAAAAAGAAGTCAGCCTATAAAGCATTTTTAATTAATGCCACTATATACTGACTTAAAATAATTTTAAAAAATATAGCATGATGATAATCAGACAAATATCAACATTTACAACTATCTGGTTATCAACCAATTGGATTATTGTTATTGATTTACAGGTTCTTTATAGTTAAACGAGATGCTTCTCTTTACGTTATTCTTTTCAACACTAACACGAAAGTGCTGCTCTATATTATTCCTTGTATTATAATACTTAATAATCTCTTTGTCGCCGACAACTGACCAATCTTTGTATTGACTTTTTGCAAGAGCTTCTTTCACAACAGTTGGTAAAGAAAAATTCTTATTTACTATTCTTGACTCGATAATTGTCCCATCCGGGGCGTAGACTGCATTTACATCACCACCCTCTTTGGTTTTGATAAAAACCTCATAATGATCAGGTTTTTCACCCTTTTCATCCTGATTTATAACCCATCCGTATTTTTCCAAAGTATACGGGAACTTAGCCCATTTAAATGCCTCACCAGTTGAAAAGTCATTTCTTACTGCCTGAACAATAGCAACAGGAATCTGGTCTTTATTAAGGTAAAGAGACTCTACAGGGATTACATCATCTACTCTATGATCATGGTCAACCTGTGCAAGTAACGGGAATAAAAATCCAGAAAATGCTAAAAGTGAAATCAATAATTTCTTCATAACTACAAAATTTAAATTATACCTAATCCAACTCATTTAAACAATCCAGAAGAGATAAAGTTCTATGAGATCAAAGAATCTTATTCGTTTTCATTTATAAGCTGGTTATCTTACCATTTTAATAAATACATCTTCCATCAATACCATGCTACTATCTCTGGTTTATTAATTTCTTTATCTCTCTATCTTCCCGTCTCCCGCTCTCACTTTACCTTTGCCTTTTCTTCTTTGCGCCACTGACCTGGCTTGTACCTCATGGCAATAGCCAATTAACCTGATATCCTAATAACTTAATATCGTCTTCAGCTCCTTTCTAGCAAAGGCTTAAGACAGCACTTCAACTGACGGGTATTAATACAGCCTTTGAGTTATTTAAACATCGCCTGTTTCCCACATAATCCAGCCAAGAGATTAATTTATTATTTTAGCAATTTAATCCGGATAATTTGATCTTCAGGGAAAGACTAATTCTGAAACATTGACCTATGTTCCATACTATAATTACTTTAGCATATATCATCCCCAATATTTATGTCTTCCTGCGAATTTGGCAGCTCTTTATCAGCAAAGGCTACAAACTATATTATACACTGATTTATATACTTTTAGCTTCAGTTTATCCTGTCAGTAATCTATTTTCAGAAGGAGATACCGGTTTCCCGGCCGGTATTCTTACCATGATCGGAAGCTATTTACTGCCATTTTACCTCTACATGTTCCTGTTTGTCCTGGTTATTGATGTTTTTCTTCTTATCAACAGACTTTTTAAAATATTACCTGCTGAAAAGATGAAGAGTAGGCGGTTTAAAACAACCTGTCTGACAATAATTTTATTTCTTTCGGTGGCAGTGGTTGTTGCAGGCGTAATAAACTTCAACACCATCCGGACTTCAGAATACGAGATCGAAATACCCGGCAAATCATCTGAAATCACCCATCTTAAAATAGCATTTGCAGCTGACTTTCACCTTAAGGAGGGAACAAATATTCATTTTGTTGAGAGGTTTGCAAGAAAGATCGCTTTAATCAATCCTGATCTTCTGGTGTTCGGAGGGGATATTGTTGAAGGTGACAGGGAAGATGAAAATATGACCAGGTTGGAGAAGCTTCTCACGGAGATTAAAACAAGGTATGGTGTTTATGCTGTACTCGGGAATCACGAGTATTATGCAGGACAGGATAAAGGGAGTTTTTTTGATAAATCGGGTATAAAAGTTTTATGTGATACTATCTTAGTGATCGACAGTTCATTTAACCTGACCGGAAGGTATGATAGCCATTTCAGGACAAGGAAAACCATCGATGATCTTATGAAATCTGCAACAGATTCGCTTCCCCTGATCCTTATCGATCATCGTCCTACCGAAATTGCCCAGATTAGCAGAACCGCTGCAGATGTTCAGTTATCAGGCCACACGCACAATGGGCAACTGTTCCCTATCAACTTAATTACAAGAATGATATACCAGTTTGGCTGGGGTCATAAGAAAATAGGGAATACACATTTTTTCGTCACCAGCGGGATACAACTATGGGGGCCACCTGTACGTACAACAGGTAAATCGGAGATAATGGTGATTGACATAACCTTTAAGGGGCGATGATATAGTATCTCAATCTCCCCCCAGACCTTGACTATAATCCTCTCTGCTTTGCAATAAAATAGAAATCAGCATATTGAGTATTTAATAATATCACAATATACTGACTTCAAATAATTTGAAAAGAATATTACAAGATCATAATTAAATAGCTGTAATTGTTTACAACTAAGTGATTGTCAATCTTTCAGTTTTATTAACGTTATTTAGTTACTGGTTCTTTATAGTTAAATGAAATACTTTTCTTTACATTATTCTTTTCAACAGTGACACGATAGTGAGCCTCAACATCTTTCCGGGTATTAAAATACTTAATCAACTCTTTGTCGCCGACAACTGTCCAATCTTTGTACTGGCTTTTTGCAAGGGCTTCCTGTACACTGGTTGGTAAAGAGGCATTCTTTCTAATTGTTCTTGATTCGATAATCGTTCCGTCAGGGGTGTAAACTGCATAAACATCACTGCCATCTTTGGCTTTGATATTAACTTCATAATGATCAGGCTTTTCGCCAATTTCATCCTGATTTACAACCCATCCGTATTTTTCCAATGCATATGGGAACTTACCCCATCTGAATGCCTGACCAGTTGCAAAGTCATTAATAACTGCCTTTACAATAGCATCAGGAATCTGTTCTTTCTTAAGGGTAAGAGACTCGACAGGAATTACATCGTTTTCTCTTTGATCATGATCGACCTGTGCAAGTAACGGGAATAAAAATCCCGAAAAAGCTAAAAGTGAAATCAATAATTTTTTCATAACTGAATAATTTAAAGTGATACCTAATCCAATGTGAATAGACAATCGGGAAGAGATAAAGTTTTAATTTCAACTCCTGTTTAACTTTTTTTTAACGCGACAAACTCGGAGTAACACAGATTCTCATACTCCCCCTCTAACTCTCTCACTATCTATCACTGCGCCTTTGCACCAGTTCAACCTCCTTCAACTTTTCTTCTTTCATTACAAATATTTTTCTAAATAACCTTTGTTTCTTTTATAAAATAAATTAACAATTCGAGTTACAGGGAATGGATTACAAACAGATGAACAATGAAATAAAAAGTATCAGGAATGTAATCCCAGCAACTGGGGCTGGAGACGATATGGTGAACAAAGCCGGTTCCTGATTCCTGTTTTTTTCTCCCACTCTCCCATTCTCCCACTCTCCTTTTTAACCCTCTTCAACTTTCTTCAACTTTCTTCCCATCGTTCCCGAACATTTTCCCATAAGCTTTGTTACTTCATTAAACAAAAAACAATAAACATATGAGCTACTATGACAAAGCCAAAGACGTATACGATATGTTGGCACAGGGCAAAATGCTAGAGGCATTTGAGAAGTATTATCACAATGATGTTGTGGCTGTGGAAGCAACAGGTGAGTCCCGTAAGGGAAAAGATGCAAACCGGAAATTTCAGCTGGAATTCGGGAGTATGATTAAAGAAGTGCATGGTACCGGCGTAAGAGCTATCACATCTAACGAGAAAGAGGCTACAACTATGGTGGAATCATGGATGGATGCAACTAATAAGGATGGAAACAGGCAGATGATGGAAGAGGTTGCAGTGCAGAAGTGGCAGGGTGATCAGATAATTCATGAACGTTTTTATTATAACATGCCAAAGTAAATTTTTATACTCATTCCCTGAAATGAAGAAAAGACATCCAAAGATATCTTTTCCAGGTTAAATTCAAAACTAAAACCAGAATCGGGCCGGACGGCCGCCGTTGTTCAGAGCTGAATCGGAGGTTTTATAGCCTTCCTTTTCAAAAACTTTGTCAAGCTTTTCGCCGCCAAAATATTTTTCGTTGCATACGTATTGAACTGAAAGCTTATCGGACAGTACAACATATCTTTTACAATTGCGGTCCTTACATATAACAACTGTTACCTCCATAGGGGTGTTCTCATAGCTGATTACAAAAGCCTTACAATCATTCCCTTTCAGGGGAACGGTATTATCGGCTAATTCAATCCTGTAGTCTCCTAATGCTGTATAGGTTTTTCCTTCAGCAACTAATTTTCCTGCAAATGAAACTGTACTAAATGCGATAATAAGTACTGCTGCTAATAACATTCTTTTCATGGCTAAATGAATTTGATTAATTATGAAAATGCTGTCCAAAAAATATTTTTTAACTATCCTGTCCTGTTCGTTTCAATCTGACAGACTTTGAAATTCCTTTTAAGTTGTTATAATCATTTTTAATGTTGAGTTAATGTTCCGGATAATTAATGTTAAATTTCTTTTTACTGCTTCTTTATCAATCTTTCAATCAAAATTATGTCATAAAAAAACAACTGAAAAAGTTATTCAGTGAACGACCTGTTTGAACCTATGAACAGTAATTAATTGTCGAAAAAGTATTTTGGGGGATGGATGAACGACAGTTTTTTACGGGCAGATAGCAGGGTCGTGTTGTCTGATGCTTCGCTGTCTGTCGCGGAGTTTATCCCGCAAGGCTGGATTCCGTCAACAGACTTCAAGACAGTGAACAAAGGGAGCAAAACCGTCCCCTGGGCTATTTCTATACTTTCGGCCCTTCTTTAAACAGCTTTACCTTTAAGGCAGTCAGCCCTTTAGGCCCTTTACCGATTTCAAAGCTGACAATATTATTCTCTTTTACTTCCTCCAGAAGGTTGTTTGCATGAACAAAAACACTTTGTTTGGATTCCATATCACGGATGAATCCAAAACCTTTTGATTCGTTGAAAAAGGTGACAACTCCTTTTCGTATGTAGTCGTGTTTTTGGGAAGGATCATTTTTAGTTACACTTGTTTCGATGTCTCCTGCTTCAAACGTCTTTTTTTTGCTGGGGTCAGGAGGAGTTGAAGACAACATTCCATTTTCATCAACATAGGCGATCATGTCGTCGAAGCTGCTTTTTTTCCCGGTCTCTTTCTTTATCAGCCTCTTCTTCTCTTTCTCTTTTCTTTTTTTCTCTTTTTTATTCTTTACTTCCTTTTTATTGGAGGTTTCCTGCGATCTGCCCATAAATTGATTTATGCTTCGTTAATAATTTACCTGCGTGCTAATATTCTGTAATCAGCTCGTTGATTAAATTCGGACAGAGATGAACTAATCGTTTGTGGGATTAGTAAATAAATGCGCAAAATCGCAAAGCTGAATATTTTTCAAAGGTACACTTTTATTTCCATGAATTACTTTTATTCTGATTGTCTTGCGGTCTTACTTTCGATTCCCCTCTCCCTTGTCCACCAAAGCCATGGCAAAGGTGGACTCCACTCTCCCTTTCTCCCATTCTTCTATTCTCCTATCTCGTTTCACCCAAAATACATATTATCATCGCTACACCAATATTCTCTTCGGGCCGTCTGATAAATCTCTGTCAAGGTTCAAATGAAAGGACTTATCTTTTGTCATTGTGATTATCCTGTTTTTTGAGATTCTTGAAACAATGATACTTCATTCATTGTTTACTATTATATATTTTAAAGCTATCTCATGATTTTCTGATATTAAGAAAATCAAATCTCCAGCATAGGAAAATGCTGGTTTAAAAATAATTATATGGTTCATTAGATCGCAATTAATGTATAAATATCCGGCAATTAATATAAATAGAAATCATAAATATTATGAAAGCATCTTATCTAATATCCTACGGGGGATCAGAAGCAGTTAAATATGGCGATTTGCCTGATCCGGTTGTTGGCAATAACCAGTTATTAATTCAGGTTAAAGCTGTTTCGATCAATCCGATCGATTTTAAAATAAAACGTGGTGATCTGAAAATGATTGCGGGTTCAAAATTCCCCAAAATAGTTGGTTCTGATTTTGCCGGGATTGTCAAAGAAGCAGGCCCGGAAATAAAAAGTTTTCAAACCGGCGACAGGGTATATGGTGCAGTACCAATTATTTTCGGAAAACCCGGAGCTTTATCCGAACTAATAAACATAGACCCAAAATATGCAAGACAGATCCCGGAAGGAATGTCATTCAATGAAGCCGCTTCCCTGCCGGTTGCAGCACTGACAGCACTTAACGGTTTAAGAAAATGCAGCATTACCACTGGTAAATATGTGCTCATAAATGGCGCTACCGGCGGAGTAGGTCATTTTGCCATACAGATTGCAAAAGCTAAAGGAGCTGTTGTAACTGCAACATGCAGTCCGGCAAATGCTGAATTAGCAAAAAAACTGGGTGCAGATGAAATTACAGGATACAGCAAAGACGATCTGGCAAAAACAGGAAATAAATTTGATGCGATACTTGATGCCTATGGCAAAATGGAATATGAAGATGTATGCCGGTTGTTGAAACGAAAAGGGATTTATGCCTCAACATTGTTTATGCCAACTTCGGTTTTTTCATCATTTTTTGTTCAGCTTGTCTATCAGAAAAAACTGACATCATCCAATTTACGTTCCAATCCTGAAGATTATGAAGAAATTGAGATACTATTCAATGAAAAGAAACTAAAACCCTTTATAGAAAATATATTCACTCTGGATAAGGCTGCAGAAGCATTTGAGATTGCGGAGAATGGAAAGCCTCGCGGCAAAATAATTATTAAGATCTGAAAGAACTTTAGTTAATCTATACGTCATTCAAAATATGAAACCAGTCAGGTCCGATTATCAACCGGTTAATGGAAAAACCTATTCATTATTTGGCAATTCAGACTCAACCCTTGAATATTATGAGACGATAAGATTGCTTGCTGATAAAACCCTGACAACATACCCTGATATCAGGGAGTTGATTGAAAACCTGAATCAGTATTCATTAAAGAAGAGAGCCCTGAAAAAGATCATAAAGAATCAGGAATCTGATAATATGATGTCAATCATTCTTTGTCTTATAGATCCCTATCTGAAGAAATACACAGAAAATACAGAAGAACATCTGAGGACACTTCCGGTTTCCAAACTATGGGACTGCAGGCTTGCAACAACCAGGGAACAATATCATCTTTATATGCTTGAAATTGAACTGACTAACCGTCTGCTTGCCGCCGAATTTAAAAGGGCAAATAAGAAAATTGGTCTGTTACCTTATTGTCTGCAGGACTTTTCGGTTAAATGCAAATCAGAAAAAAATGGATTTGACTATCAGTGCAAACATTGCTCTGCACGGTGTTTTCAGAATCAGGTCAGTGAGATATTGAAAACCCATCATATCGAACCCTATATCTGGATGGAAGGTGACATGAAACAGCTTGCAAAATATACCTTGAAAGAAAAAAGAACTTTTGGTGTTCTGGGAATTGCATGTATTCCTGAATTGACCTGGGGAATAAGAAACTGCCGGAAAAATAATATCCCGGTTGTCGGAATACCTTTAAATGCCAACCGATGTGTCCGATGGTTTGGTGAATTCTTTCCGAATTCAGTTGACCTGATGGAGCTTGAAAAGCTGGTGTCAGATTAATATCCCCTTGTTGCGTCTTTGCACCCTTATGCTTTGTAGGTTGTCTTTACGCTTCACTCCGTCTTTCTCGCTGACGCGGGATGTCTTAATGGGGCGCTTCCCCATACCCCGGTTACTTTTTTATCTTGATATAAAAAAGTAACCAAAAAAGATCAAGGCTACAGATAATTTTGGGGCACCTGTTTTTCAGCTTGCCCACGTTTGATTTGTTCATTTCTTTTGCTCGTCCAAAAGAAATGAACCAAAGAAAAAGACGCCGGAAATGACAAATTTAAGAAACATCTCTGGATTTCAACATTCTTTTTACACCTTCAACCCTCCCTATGAATAGGGATAGTCTATAAAGGGGCTTAAATCCTTGAATAAAGAAGAATTAGAGTTAAGATAAGAAGGTCGTTTAATTAAGAGAATTTAATAAATGACGGCGGTTGACAAAACCACAAACGATGCGAAATCAATCATATCCAGCCCTGGCTCGGGGAAAGGCTTGCAGGGAGCAAGGCAAGCCGCAGGCAAGACCCAAGACAGTCCGAAGGGCGAAACAAGCGCAAAACGAAAGACCGGAAGAAGTGAGCTTCCAGCAAACTGCTATTAAACTGGCTGATAATAAAGGAGAACGCTTCCTGATCTGAATGTCTTTGTCTTCAGAAGTTTCAGTTTAAGTCTGGAATTAATGCCTTTGAACAAAGATTTGCCATTACCAAGCACAACAGGATTTACAATGATCCGGTACTCATCAATTAACCGGGATTGAATTAAAGATAATGCCAGGTCGGAACTACCGAATATTACAATATCCCTGCCCGGCTTTTGTTTCAACCCGGATATTTCTTCCTGAATATTTCCTTTGGCCAGTCTTGTATTGTTCCATTCAACCTTTTCAAGTGTTTTTGAGAAAACAATTTTGGACAGACTATTCATCTTTCCGGCGATTATCGGATCATCAGCAATTGCTGATTCAGTTGGCCAGTAACCTGCCATTAGCTGATAGGTAACCCGTCCGAATATTAGAGTGTCAACAGAATTCAAAAGACCGATGGCATATTCATTAAATTCTTCATCTACGTTATGCCAGTCCAGTTCCCTGTTGCGGCCTTCAAAGAAGCCATCAAGTGAAACCATCATTTGAAAGATAGCTTTTCTCATATTTTGACTTTTAATAATTTTATAGTTTTACCCGTAACTGACATGATGTTTGTTAATGTCAGGCTGATAAGCCATGCTTCAGAGAAATAACCTGTTTTGCCTGTTTTTTGTTCAGTGGTACTCTCACTTTCTTTTTCAATGTCTTAGGCTTCGCCCTGCTTTGTCTGCCGAAGCTTTAGCGCAGCGCAAAGACTTCAAGACGGCGACCAACGGGAGCCAGACAAGCCGAAGGCAGTTGTACCTTTGCACCTTTCTTCCTACCTTTAAACCACCATATACCTCCTTCCTATGTATCAAAGAGATTACATCCTCCGCATGATTGAAATGGCTGCCAAGCTGATAGGTGCAATACTTGGATTGATAAAGAGAGGAGAATATAAACAGGCAACAGAGCAGCTCGGAAAGATCTATTATGATATGCTGAAGGAAGATGCCGCTTTCTTCCGGGGAATTCCGGAAGATGAGCTGACTAATAAACTGTTGCAGGAGCATAATTATACCAACGGTCATCTTGAGATACTTGCAGAGCTCTTTAATGCTGAAGCTGAACTTGAGCAGGCACAGGGAAACAGGGCCGGAAGTCTTGAATACTCAAGAAAGTCTCTGGTACTCTTTGAATTCGTTGATGCTGAGCAGAAGATATATTCACCTGAGAGGGTTAATAAAATGGCCGCTATAAGAGAGAGGATCGAGGCACTGCAAACCAACTAATATGGTTGTCTGAATGTCTGGTAGTCTTCGCGTTCCGGATTTCCCTGATTGCCAGTAACCAGTCCTAGAGAAATTATTTTAAATCGTACAACATTCTGAGTGCTTTTTTTACGACCATTTCCGCAGAGCCGATTTCAAAACGGGTTGAATTAACTTCGTAGCCTCCTTCTTTATAAAGTTCAGCGGGAGGAAGATAGCCGCTATAACCGTTACAGTGAGTAATGACAAAGGTATGTTTATAAGGGGAACCTGATTTTATCGCCATACCTATTTCCGTCAGCATTTCAACATTAAATCCGACAAACGCTACATCGCCGACTCTTGCTACAGTTATGCTGACCGGGATGGTAGTTCTCTGGTCTTCTATAGTTGTTTTATTATTTTCCTCACTCTTCCTGCGTGGACACTCGATCGTCTCAAACGAAGTACTGATTTCACCTCCTGGATTTATTTCTTTAATATTGCGGAACACAGTTACGACCTCCTCACCAAGTAAGGTTCCCAGTAAAACAGGCTCGGGTATCCACCCGGGTTCTGTGTTAAAACCAGGAAGAACCCTGTACCATGGATCAATGTCACCTGAGGCACCTGCGAATACAGGTGAAACAACCTCTTTTCCTAATATTTTTTCAACAAACTGAGCAGATATGCCCAACACGTCACCACTAACCAGCATGTTACGTGGTCCTAATGAAGTGGCATGAGTGGCATAATCATAGATTGTTCCGATCGGAGTACCGTCAGGCAATGTTATCTTCATTACCAATACCTCTTTATCTGTAGGACCATACGGATTTCTGCCCAGTGTAATTGAACCATCAGGTAACATCTCACGTCTGTTTGAACCAACGGGGGAAGAACCTGTACCGACACCTGTCTGAACCGGTTTCAGATTATTAAACGCTTCACCAATGACAGTTAACAATTTTTGATTCAATTTTTCAGTGTACCTGATATTATTCGTATCCCCTCTTTCTCTATTTAAGGATAAAACCGGAGAGCTGTGGGAATGAATTGTTGATAAGAATAGTTCGGATTCTTTCAGGTTGAATTTTTCAAGTATACTTTTCTGTATGACAGGAAAAACATCATCGCCATATGATCCCAGATCGGAGGAAACTATAACAACTCTTTTACCGTTATTTTCGAAAACAACAACCCGGGCAGATAACGGGTCATGAACGCCTTCAGATAGAGTTTTCCTCGCGCTGTAACCATATAGTTTAACCGGAATATCCGGTGTAATATCAATTTTTGCAATACCTGCACGGAGAACTAGCCCTTTATTTTCGGATTTACCAGCTTGTCCGGATAAAATTAATGATATAAAAAAGGCTATAAAAACAAAAAATGTTTTCTTTGAGTTCATATTTACCTCCTTTAGTTTTATCTTTTAATGTATTATAAATTAAAGCAATGTCCATTAAAAAATGGTCTTATCCTAATTTTTTTCTTCCATTCTCCCCCTCACCTCTTTAATCCTCTTGACATTCTTCAACTTTCTTCAACCTTTTTCATCCGGTTCAATAGTGAAACAGTTATCCATATAAATAATTATAAAGATATGAAATGTAAGCACATCAGACAAAAAACGGGCTTACTGTTCTGCGTTCCTGATTCTCCTTTTAACCTGATAACCTGATAACTTCTACTTTATTTACCGGTTATTTTCTCAAGTTATCGTAAATTGCATCAAAACCGATCAAATATGATACTATCTGCATGTGGATTAATATGTGATGAATGTGAATTCTTCAACAAAACCTGCGCGGGATGTCTGAATGTAAAGGGTTCGACCTTCTGGGCAAAAGAGATGTTACCAGATAAAGTTTGTCCTCTATATGACTGTTCAGTTGACAGGAATAAGTTCCGGAATTGCGGTGATTGCAGCGAACTTCCCTGTAAGATGTTCCGGGAGATGAAAGATCCGAATACTTCAGATGAAGAGCATCAGAAGTCGATCCGGATAAGAGTTTCAGCTCTCAGGGCGAACTGAAGATCTCGCCGGAAGAAACGCTCTCCTGACAGCCTGCAGGACAAGGCAGATGCTTACAGATATTGAAGATGCACCGGAATATGAAATATTTGCAATCTGTCTGGAAACGCTCCATCTTTGATATAATACAGGTAATTATACCCAAAAAAAGCATATGGAATTAATAGAATTTCTTAAATTAGCAGATACTAAATTTTGCTAAAATGAAACAATATCTCTTATTTTTAATCTTTGTTGTTGTTCTGATTTCATGGTCAGGTCAGGACAGGAAATGGCGTCAGCTCTTCAATGGTAAGGATTTATCAGGTTGGGAACAAGTAGGACCAGGTGAATTCGTAGTTGAAGACGGCGTTTTGAAGACAGTGGGTGGGATGGGTATGATTCTGTATCCCGCTGAAAAATTTAGTGATGTTATTATCCGTGTTGTCTACATGGTGAAGGATAATGACTGCAATTCAGGAGTGTTTATAAGATTGCCTGAAAGACCATCTGATGAATGGGTTGCCGTAAATACCGGGTATGAAGTTCAGATAGACAATGGTACAAGACATGTTGGCGGAGATTTTCATTGTTCCGGGGTATTGTATTCTCTGACAAAAGCAATAGCTCATCCTCAAAAAAAGCCGGGAGAATGGAATACAATGGAAATAACACTTGACGGTCCCAGAACCGTTGTTTATATTAATGGGGAAAAGGTAACTGATTATACCGAAGGAGATGCCGTACCTCCGAAAACAAGGGACTTTGAACCAGAAAGAGGACCCAGACCTATATCAGGTTATATTGGTTTGCAAAATCATGATCCTCTATCCACGGTTTATTTTAAGGAATTTGCTGTTAAACCTTTAAAATAATCGGAACTTTTCCATCTGACAATACCTGCAAATTCCCCTGTAAAAAAAGAGGCTGTAACTGGTACAACCTCTTTTGATGCCGGTCATTTTAGCACTTTAAAACTCAATGGAAGTAGATCATTATTAACAAGAGCAAGAAAATAATTCACCTGTTTTTCAGTGAGCTTCCCGGAAATTTCAATTTCTCCGCTATCTATGACATTTCTCACAGTGGGATAATAAAATACCTTATCATCAATCACTATAGCAATAGCTTTGTTCAGATTCTTTTTTGTTGCATTTGCAAAGATGCTGATTGCTGCAGGTTTAAGTTTAATTTCAGTTACAGAGGATTGTGAAACCTTATCTCCAGAAGATTTGATGGCTTCAACATCCGACTTTACAATTAAAGGTTTTCCGGCGGTATTGATCTTTAATGCAAATAAACATTTTAAAGATTTATCGGTTTCCAGTCCCCAGAATAATCTGCAGCTATCAATAAGTCTGAGCGAACGGAGGTATTCATTGGCCAGGTCAAAATCTTCAGGAGCAGCACATCCGAGTCTTGGATCTGTTAGACTTTTTCCCGGGTCACTTTTTAACAGAGTAAATAGATGATCACTGTTTTTCAATATAACAGCAATCTCATTCCTGTTATAAGTCTCATAGAAGGCCAACTCCCCTCTGGATATCAGAAGTCCTTCAATTTCAGATAATTCCGTATTGTCTGCCATTTGAACTTCAATCTGTCCTTTATCAGCCAGAACATTAATGGTGAATGAGGTCAGACCATAAAGTCCCAGCCTTGCTGAAATAATCTTCGCCGATTGTGCCAGTAAAGCTGAAGTTACGTTATTGCCGGTTGACTGAAGTATTACACTTTTGGTGCTTTCGGTAGGTTTCTGGATAGCAGAGGTCAGTATTATACAAATAACAGTAGTAATAATTATATTAAAAATTGTTTTCATAATATTGAATTTAAGTTAATAGAATAAATAGCTGGTGATCTGACAAAAACAGATCGTGATATTAACTTAAAACTGGTACCTCCTCCTTTTCAGCAGGAAACAGATGATACCGGAAAACGCAAACGGTAACGTTTTCTGATTTTTTCCGGATATTCTTAAGGTGAGAAATTTTTTGATTTATTTTTTTGTCTTCCAACGATGGAATCCTGTTAAATGCCAATAGCTTAAAGTTATCCTTATTTGAAATCCATGTTTTCTGAAATACCTGTAACTGTATACCTGGATTGGAAATTGCGCTATTCTGACTAATCGATTCAACATTTGATACCGGATCACTTTTGCGCTCGGTGGATCTCCCGGATGTATCATTGTAAATCAACAGTCCGAGGAAGACAATTAATAATAAGATAATTGAATCAAGGTTTATGATTCTGATATTTTCTTTATTATTCAACATTCTTCAAAGGTAGCTCTTTTTCGGGAAAGTTCAAAAGTTCCATTTTCAGCAGAAAAAATACCAGGAAGGAGGGTTCAGGGTTCAGCGCTCAGTGTTTAGCGTTTTAAACAAAAAGTATTATTTTCTTGTTATATAATGTATTTCATGATATGGTCATCTTAACAGGATAATGTTGGTCATAGTTTAACAAATGATAACACCTTTAGCTCCTATCTGAGATTATTGTGGACAATCTGAAATCTTTGAGAATAACATGGCATTATCAATGATTGAATCCTGCATCTTAAGATCTTAAATGGAATGATATTTAATTATAAACCAGTTACCAGTAAGTTTATTAAACCTTTATAAATATGAAAATTTCAAATAACAAGATTTTAATTACAGGTGGAGCTTCAGGCATTGGTTTGGGGCTGACCGAAAGATTTATTAAAGAGAACAACTCGGTTATTATATGTGGAAGACGGGAGTCTCTCTTAAAAGAAGTATCTGATAAGTTCCCTTCAGTCATCACAAGAAGATGTGATTTATCTGTCGCAGGAGAAAGAGAAGAGCTTTTTAAATGGATTTCAGAAAAGCATAATGACTTAAATGTGCTGATAAACAATGCAGGTATTCAGCAATGGATGTCAGTTTCTGACAGTAACTTTTTTCAGCGGGCAAAAGAGGAAATAGTGATTAATATCGAGGCACCGGTTCATCTGACATCACTTTTTATAAATCTGAAATCGTTAGATACGGTTATTAACGTAACCTCAGGGTTGTCTTTTGTTCCCCTGATTAAAATGCCGGTATATTCGGCTTCAAAGTCTTTTTTGCACTCATTTACTCTATCTCTGCGACAATTAATCAAATCCAGTAATATTGAGGTTATTGAACTGATACCACCGGCACTGAATACGGATCTTGGTGGCAAAGGATTACACACTAGCGCTCCACCGGTAAGTGATTTTGTAGATACTGTTTTTGAGCAATTAAAACAGGGTAAGATTGAAGTTTCTTCTGGATTCAGTGAAGCAATGACCAAGGCCGGACCTGAGGATTTGCAAAAAGCATTTATCAGGATGAACCAGATAAGCTGAAGAGTTCAGCGCTGTATATTGTATGCAGTGTGAGGCAATGGGTTGTAGGCTCCCAGAGAAAGTCCATAAAGTCGAAAGTCAGGAATATTTTCCTTATAACTACAACCTTTACAAACCTTAATCCATTGTGCCATTGCACCATTACGCCTTTGAGTCATTGAGCCGTTGGGCCCATGCGCCGTTGCGCGATTATGTATATTACATATAATCAGCTTGTTAAGTAAAATTATTAAAACTATCCAACAGATGTATAACAACAAAAATAAAACAATAAAAAAATTTAAATTCTTCTGTTTGATTCCCTTATCGGTAGTCGTCATGCTGATGAGTCTATCGTGTATTAATACAGTAAAGAGTTTTGAATATGCTTCAAAATTCTACAGGATCCAGCTTGCCGACACCGCCCCGTTTGTGAAGTATTTCTCAGTAGATGCACTGGGTAATAATAAGTTGTCAAATAATCCTATTCAGTGGAAAAAGTCAACGGATGCAGGGGAGTATGAGTTGCATAAAGTTTCTGACTCACAGGTGGAGATTTACAAAAAAGGAGCTGCCGGTAAAGCCGGATGGGAGATTAAATTTGATGAGAAAAAGTTTACCATAACCTCAAACTACAGGAAAGATAATGCAGCAAAAGGCATTGATTTCAGATTCAGTAAGAATGAAAACCATACCACCCTCCTGGGTGTGATGGTAAGTAAGAAAAAAACCAGGTTGCCTGCAGTTCTTCACCTTCCTGATATGGGGACATTCCAACTGGTGGCAGACAAGCCCGGGGTAATTGTTGATTATGATGCAAGTCGCAAAGAGGGAGAGAACTATATTTCGGTAGTTTTGCCGGTGGCAACAGCAGAGCAGGTTGTTGTCAGGTACACCTTCACTGCCACCTCTGTCTATCCAGGGTTTCCAGGCGTAGAGCAGGAAAAGTTTGCCGGCTTCAGGCGCAACTACATCAACCTGTTTCAGGTGAATCCAAAACTGCAGGTTTTAGCCAACAATTCGTGCAGTGATCCCTGTGCATTTACCCTTTTTCTTTCGTCAATGTTAGCTCTCAAAACTCCTCCACTGGTGGATTCTTTAACTGCGCTCGATTTGCTCAGGATGTCAGTTGAGAGATACCTGAACGGAATGAAGGCATATGGTATGTTTGGCTATAATGGTAACTGGGAGGATAAGGATATTGGTGTTGACAACAGCAAATCGCAACCCTACGACTATCTTGATACGTACCCGTCCCTGGTTATTTCGGCCTGCAACTATATCAAAGGTTCAAAGGATATAAAGTGGGCAGAGCACTACTATCCGGGAATCAAAGAATGGATAGACAGGCAAATGAAAAGGGATTATAATAAAAACGGACTGGTGGAGTATGAACTAAGTGGTAATTCTGGCTCCTGGGACGGAGTGGTGAGACCAGCCAACTGGTGGGATACCATTGGTTTTGGTTATGAGGATGCCTTTAGTAATGCCCTGACCTACGAAGCCCTGAACCTCATGGTGTTCGTGGCAGAAATGCTTGGCAAAAAGGATGATGCGGAACTCTACAGACAACTTGCGGAAAAGATGAAGCAGGCATACTTTAAGACCTTTTATAATCCGGAGACAGGGGTTTTGGCAGGATGGAAAAGCAAGGACGGAAAGCTGCACGATTACTACTTTCTGATGGTAAACAGTATGGCTGTTTACTACAACCTGGTGCCTGAGGATAAGATGAAAGATGTGATGATGGCTCTCTGGAACAAGATGCAGGAGGTGGGGTACAAAGACTTTACTCTGGGAATTCCGGGCAATTTAGTATCCGTCAGAAGAGAGGATTATACCCATCATGACCCGCGTTGGGGAGGTGGCGAAAAGGAGGATGGCAGCGATGCCTTTCAACGATATGAAAACGGGGGAGCATCTCTCAACTGGTCGTACTTTACACTTCAAGCCTATAAGAAAGCAGGACTTGATGAACAGCTGCAGAAGATTACAGAAGGCATTCTAAAAGCCATTGATGCAGGCGAGTTCCAGGGTTCCTGTGGCAAAGGTGGTATGACTAAAGACTGGAAGACATGGAAGGGTGAGTGCTGGGGATACGAAGGCTTCCTCTGCGATGGTTATCTGGTGCTGCTGGCTTTGAATCCGGAGGATAAATAAATCACGGGCGACGAGTAAAGGAACCTTTGTGCTTGCCAATGGAATCTTTGGGCGTCGCCGTGTCATGCGCCTCGCGCTGTCTATCGCTTGAAGGCTTTTAGACATCAAGACGACGAACGCAGTGAGCAAGACAGGCCAAAGGCCGTAAAGACCTAAAGACAAGCTACCGAAGGGAGCAAGATATACCGCAGCCCGTTAAGCCGTTGCGCCATTGTACTATCGACCTTTTCAACTTGTTCCTTTCCTGGTGGCACCACTTCTTTAAATTGCAAACCCGGCAAGATCAATGACCTGCGCGATTTCTAATTCTATTGTGAGAGGTATTTGTTGAAAAATTCTTAATATAAAATGAAGGTGAATAAATAAATTTTCAATTAATTATTCGAATCTTTGATAAAAATATCATTTTTATTTAAACATTTGTTATAGATTTCAATTTTTTAACTTTAAAGAATTAATATTTTCTTATTTGTTAACAATTCAATTCAAAAAATCATGTTTGAAGGAACGAAGAATAATGATGCTCTTGGAGCGATAAACCGCGGTGTGCCATGTGAATCAGGGTTGTGTACACTTTGTGATTCAGCGTGCAAAGGCAAATGTGAAACATGGCTTTCCTGTATGGAAGGAAGAAAAATGTTATATCCACGTAAGTTCGGATATTCAACTGCAGGTGGCAATCTTACTACAGCACTTGGAATAGGATATCATGCCCTTCGTATTCAGGGTTATGCATATGGCTCATCTGGCTTAAGTAAAGACTTTTCAGATGATCCTGACTACTGTGTTTTTCCGAATGTAAATATTGAAACTGAATTTGGTAATGAAATAAAAACTATATGTCGGATTCCGATAATGACAGGAGCTCTGGGATCAACTTTTATTGCGGCTCGTTACTGGCCATCATTTGCAGTCGGTGCAGCATTGGCAGGTTTCCCGATTGTTATTGGTGAGAATGTGGTCGGAGTCGATAAAGAGTCGATAATAAAAAACCGTAAAACAATAAAATCTCCGGAACTGGATAGGAGAATAAAATATTTCAGAAGGTATTACGATGGATATGGTGCCATAATAATCCAGATGAATGTCGAAGATACCAGGAATGGAGTTGCTGAGTATCTGATCGAAAAATATGGAAATGAGGTTATTATTGAACTTAAATGGGGTCAGGGTGCAAAAGATATTGGTGGGGAAATACAGGTAACTGATCTTGATTATGCACAATTCCTGAAAAAACGCGGGTATATTGTCGATCCTGACCCGACTGATCCTATAGTCATCAGAGCTTACGAAAATAGAGCAATTATATCATTTGCCCGTCATAGCCGTTTAGGTGCGACGGATAAGCATACTCCCGAAGAGACACGTGATAGTTTTTTCAAAAGTGTCGACCACCTCAGAAAGATTGGATATAAACGAATCACTTTGAAAACCGGGGCTTACGGGATGGAGAATCTGGCTATGGCAATAAGATATTCAGCTGATGCAAAACTTGATTTACTTACAATTGATGGTGCTGGAGGAGGAACAGGAATGAGCCCATGGAATATGATGCAACACTGGGGGATTCCTTCCCTGGCTTTACATGCGAAAACATACGAGTATTGCAGCATACTTGCAAAAAAAGGGATAAAAGTACCTGACATTTCTTTAGCTGGTGGTTTGGCTCGCGAAGATCATCTGTTTAAAGCTCTTTCATTAGTTGCTCCTTATGCCAGGTTAGTCTGTCTTGGGAGGGCTCCTATGATTGCCGGTTTTCTTGGAAGCAATATAGAAGGAGTATTTCATCCCGAAAAGAAAGCCAGCCTTAACGGACATTGGGATGTGCTGCCTCCGTCTGTTACTGAGTATGGTAAATATCCGGAAGAAATATTTGCTCTTTGGGAAACTATTAAAAACAAGGTTGGTGCCGAAGAAATGAATAAGATTCCTTTAGGTGCAATTGCACTGTGCGGATATGTCGATAAGCTCGCATGTGGATTACAGCAATTTATGGCAGGAGTTAGAAAATTTAATATCGCACAGCTAAGCAGAAATGATTTAATTACTGCCAACCGTGAGACTGAAGCTGTTACAGGTATACCCTTCATGACAGACGCTCTGGATGATAAAGCAAGGGCAATACTGAACTCATAATCAATCACATAATAATCTATTCTTATATAGTTCTAATGTCAGTTTTATGTTATTTAAAGCTGCATGGAATATATTTGCTAATTAAAGAACATCCTCTGATTTTAATCGGGCCTGCTTTTGGGAAACCGACAGTCAATCTTATCGTAAAAGTGTAAATTATTACCAGAAAGTTTTTATTTGGATCAAGTAATTAGAGTCTTTTTTGTAAATATGCAGAATGGTATCTCTTGAAAAGTTAATTTATTACAGGAAGTTTATAAATAAAGGAGGTTAAGATGATTAATGCAGTAAACGAATCTTCACACATTGGCAATAGAACAGGTTGTTCTTGTTGCAGTGGACACCATGATCAGGTGTCAAATGAAATTTCCAGGAGGAAGTTTGTGCAGGTCACAGGTACTTCAGCTCTGGGTGCGGTAGCTTTGTCAGGTTTATCCTGGACAGCACTTGCTTCCATCCAGACAGGTGAAAAGAATAAAATCGGACGCAAAGCTCTGGTAGTAAAACCAATTTTTACATATGAAATACCAACACGGCGCAACCAGACAAGCTGGAGGGCATGGGGAGGGATTCAATCCGAAAAAGATACCGATCAGGAACTCCTGCGCATCCAGGATGAGCTTAAAACCTTGCAATCAAAAGCAGATTTCCCGCTTGAGTTTCTGCCTGTAGCCCGTGTCCGCACATCACCCGACCTGAGCAGTATCACGGATCTTCAATCTGCTGATCTCTTCCTGGTTTATGCTGCAGGTGCCGGAATGGAAATTTTTGACTCATTAAATAAACTGGGGAAAGATATGATAATCTTCTGTCGTCATAAATCAGGTCCGGTATATTTATGGTACGAGATAATAAGTCCACGATTTTTGAGGAAACATACTGATAAGCTGGCTGTTTCAGGAATCAATGAGAATGATATAGTAATTGATAACCAGGATGAAATCTTATGGAGATTAAGATCACTTTGTGGCTTGAAAAATACACTTAATACAAAGATAATCGCCATTGGAGGACCTGGGGCATGGGCTCAGCCCAAGGATGTCGTTCCAAATCTGGTCAGAGATAAGTTTAAATTCGATATCCAAACTGTTTCATATGAAGAATTGGGCAAATTAATCACTGAGGCACGGAGCGACAGATCAGTTGTTACCCGCGCAAAAAGCCGTGTTAATGAATACCTTAATGATACTGCAATAAAACTTGAAACAAAACGCCAATTCGTTGAAAACTGCTTTATTCTCGAAGATGTTCTGACACGGATCATGGATAAATCTGGTTGCAGGGCGATCACAATCAATAATTGCATGGGAACTATTATGCCATTGTCTGAAACTTCTGCATGCCTGACCCTTAGTCTGCTCAACGATGCAGGTTACCTCGCATTTTGTGAATCAGACTTTGTTGTGGTCCCATCCGGGATACTACTGGCTCATATTTCAGGCAAACCTGTGTTTCTCAACGATCCTACTTATCCTCATGACGGATTAATAACCCTGGCTCATTGCACTGCTCCCCGACGTATGGATGGTAAAAAACTCGAACCGGCAAGAATCCTTACCCATTTTGAATCTGATTATGGTGCTGCTCCTAAAGTGGAAATGCTTATAGGCCAAACCGTTACTAATATTATGCCTGATTTTGCTTTTAAGAGAAATGTCGGATTATTAGGGAAAATAGTTGATAATCCTTTCCTGGATATCTGCCGTTCCCAGATTGATATAAGCTTTGAATGCGATAGTAAGTTGGTAGCAGAACAAATGCCTGGTTTCCACTGGATAACGGTATACGGTGATTATATTAAGGAAAGTGGTTATGCCCTTAAAAAGATAGGTATAAATTTTGAAAACCTGGTTTAATGGACTTTTACGAGGTTAATCTGATTAATTGAATGCACAAACGGCCATTTTATCGTGCAATCAGAAAACTGCATAAAGATTCTTAGGGTGCTGGTGGCACCACTTCTTTAAGTCGCAAACCCCGCAAGATCAACGATCTGCAGGGTTTTGGATTTCAGCTTGTGACGGAATAGGTGATGGATTATTAATCAGTAAGGAAACCTGCAAAATTCTGTAATCTTAGCACCCGGTTACAAATAAAATTGGGCAGTCCATTAATAGTTAATCATAATCAATTCACTAACTTTGACATTGTTAAGTTGATATTCAGGATTAAAGCAATCAGTTTAATCGGGTTTTGCATTGAGCCGGGAGGCATTGATTTTAGAATACTAATCATCAAACTATAAGGAAATATTGAATTTATTTTAAAACAAAATGATGTAAAAATGGAAAACAAGAAACAATCAGATAAAGAATCTTTTAAGGTTACTGCCGATGAGCTTTTGGCCAAAGTTAAGGAGATTATTAAAGAAGGGAATGCCAGAAAGATTATTATTAAAAACGACAAGGAGGAAATCATTATGGAATTTCCTTTGACGATTGGGGCGATCGGAGTTGTTTTAGCCCCCATATTCGCTGCAGTTGGTACATTGGCAGCATTGGTCACCAGTTGTACAATTGAAGTTGAAAAAAGGGACAAGGATGGGGGTAAATAATTGAAATTGTCGCCATCCACGCATTACCAGCTATCAGTATTTACCTTCCAGTGAATCAATTGCCTCGCGGAGAACACTTGCCGAGCGTTTGAGTGAAGCCAGCTCTTCAGAAGCTAATGGACTGTCAATAATTTTTTCTATGCCACGATCTGAAACCACGCATGGTACACTCAGGCAGACATCCTTTATTCCGAATTCTCCATCGACCAGGGCAGAAACAGTCAACACGCTGTTCTGTTTACGGAGTATGGAACCCGTAATCTTCACAAGTGCCAGTCCGACAGCAAAATATGTAGAACCTTTGTAATTTATTATATGGTATGCCGAATCGCGTACCTGTTGTTCGATAAGTTTGCGTTGCTTTTTCCAGCCGGAGCAGTTGCCGCATACCGGACAATACTCGTCTATATTTATGCCGGCCACATGGGTCATAGACCAGGCTGCAAACTCACTGTCGCCATGTTCGCCGAGGAAATAGGCATGGACATTATGAACATCGACACCGCAGTGATTACTCAGAAGATGCCTGAATCTGGCGCTGTCGAGAACGGTGCCTGATCCAATCACCCGGCCTCTTTCCCAGCCTGACCGTTTCAGTGCCACATAGGTAAGGACATCAACGGGATTGCTGACGATAAGCATTACACCGTTACATTTATGCCGGGCAATATCTTCAGCAATACCTCCGGCTATATCAGCATTTTTCCTCAGGAGTTGAAGTCTTGTCTCGCCCGGACGCTGGGCAGCGCCGGCAGTGATTACAACCAGTTGCGCATCGGTATAATCATTTTCAGATCCTGAACGTATAATAACTGTCGGAAAGAAAGGCTGACCATGAACCAGGTCAAGCACCTGTCCGCGCACCAGGTCTTCATTCCTGTCAATAAGTACGATTTCATCGGCCAGTCCGCTCTGTGCAAGTGCATAACAATATGTTGCCCCAACCGAACCTGCTCCAACCACCACAACCTTACGCCGTTGCTCTGTATATTCTTTGTTTTTCATCTCTAAGCTTTTTTCGCAATTTAGTATATTATTCAGTTCATTGTAATTCTCCCTTTCCCCAACTCTCCCCCTCTCCCAATCAGCCTTGCACCCCTGGCTTGCACCCTGAACCTTCAAAATATTAGCTCGCATTTCGCAGTCAGAGTCATTTAACTTATGCCGGTTTACTGTTCAGATTGAATTACTAAATTTGTCCCTGAATCCCTCAGACTATGGAGCAGATTGGTAAAATTTTAATAGTAACCGGAATAATACTGGTCATTGCTGGATTGATATTATATTTTGCCGGTAATAAATTAAGCTGGCTGGGCCATTTACCCGGTGACATAGACATTGTAAAGGAGAATGTAAGAATTTACATACCTGTAACAACTATGATCCTTCTCAGTGTGGTGCTGTCACTAATCCTCTACCTGATAAGGAAATTGTTTTAGTAATTCTAAAACACAATTTACCCGGGGTTTTTCTTACCGAACTACCTTTGCACCATTGTGCCGTTAGCCATTACGCCATTGAGCCTTTGTGCAGTTAATTCCTGGCGGCACCACTTCTTTAAAAAGCAAACCCTGCAAGATCAACGATCCGCGGGGTTTTGAATTTTATGGGGTGATGGAATTGTTGACAGATTTTGTAACAAACAAATAATCAGACAAATACTTAATTGATTGCAAATTCCGGTTATATTAAACACCCTGTTACGATTCCGGATGATTCCGGTTTGATCCGGATTAGTCAATTCCGGTACATTTTCGTATATTTACTATACAACAAAGAAAAGAGGAAAGGAGATTCTTCATGATAGTAAAAAATCTTTCATTCGGATCCATTACCATTGACGGGGAAACCTACGGGAAAGATGTGATTATAGATAACGGTTCGATTAAAAAAAGGAAAAAAGCAGAATCGAAAAAATACAGTGACAGGTTCGGACATACACCATTGTCACCGGACGAGAATATCCCCTGGAAATGCAAGCGTCTTATTATCGGTACGGGTCATAGTTCGAGTCTCCCGGTAATGGATGAAGTTTATGATATCGCCGTTCGCAAAGGTGTGGAACTGGTTATTATGAGCACTCCTGAAGCTATAAAACACATCAACGACCCGCATACCAACCTTATTCTTCACTTAACCTGTTGAAAGCAGGCATTCAAATACAATGTGGATATGAACCTTGCCTATGACATCGAGGCGCTGGGTGTATCGCATACCACATCGATACCGGTGCGATGATTCAATATTAATAAGAAAACTTTCGTGAAGTCGTGATAATATAGGATAGATAAGTATCTGATAGAGAAAGCCTTAATTGAGAAATCTATAAATATTATTTTCTCGGTGCTAATAAAAATAACCTAAATACACATCCAGGCGCTCTGTATGAATCAATTCGGTAACTGGTATGGGGGTGTGATGGCGATTCTTTTCAACGACTTAAACTATTGTCCTTATACTTGTGACTCTCATCTTTTTTTCTTCCAATAATGTAATTTTTAGTAACTTAGATTCGTGAATCCTGCAAACAATGAACCAGACCCCCGAAGAGATTGCAAGAGATAACATCGACAAACAGCTATTAAATTGTGGTTGGAAAATTCAGAATAAAAAGGAAATAAATCTGAATGCAGGGATTGGTGTGGCAGTAAGAGAATATCAGACCGATACCGGACCGGCTGATTATCTGTTATTTGTTGATAAAAATCCGGTGGGGATTATCGAAGCAAAAAAAGAAGATGAAGGGGTCCGGCTTACGGCTTATGAGGACCAATCCAGAGATTATGCTGAAAGCAAGCTTAAATATCTGAATAACGATCCTCTCCCTTTTGTTTATGAAAGTACAGGTGAATTAACACGTTTTACAGATTACCGGGACCCGAAACCAAGATCAAGAGCGACTTTCACTTTCCATAAACCTGAGACCTTCCGTGAATGGCTTCGAAACTGTAAGGATGGGTCGCGACCCTTCCCTACTTTACGTGGTAGATTGCATGACCTGCCTTTGTTACCAACAACAGGATTAAGAGATTGCCATGTCAATGCAATACGAAATCTCGAAAAATCTTTTAAAGGAGACAGGCAACGTGCTCTTATACAGATGGCAACAGGTTCAGGAAAGACATACGCTGCAATAACTTCAATTTACAGACTTTTAAAATTTGCCGATGCAAAACGTATTCTTTTCCTTGTTGACACACGTAACCTGGGAGAACAGGCTGAACAGGAGTTTATGGCCTATACTCCTGTGGACGACAACCGTAAGTTTACAGAACTATATAATGTCCAAAGACTTAGAAGCAGCTACGTAGCCTCCGATAGTCAGGTCTGTATAAGTACAATTCAACGACTATATTCTATTTTAAAGGGGGAAGAGCTCCCTGAAGAGGCGGAAGAAACAAACCCTGGAGAAATCAACTGGCAAAAACGTGAACCTGTTCCTGTTGTTTATAATGCAAAACTACCGGTAGAATTCTTTGATTTTATTGTTATTGATGAATGTCACCGCAGTATTTATAATCTGTGGAAACAAGTTCTTGAATATTTCGATTCTTTCCAGATTGGACTTACTGCGACGCCTGATAACAGGACTTTCGGTTATTTCAGACAGAATATTGTAAGTGAATACACTCATCAACAGGCAGTTGTTGATGGGGTTAATGTTGGTTACAATATCTTCCTCGTCGAAACGGATATTACAAAGAAGGGGTCAAAAATATGGAAAGGAGAATTTGTTGACCATCGTGAAAAGTTGACACGTAAGAAAAGATGGGATCAGCTTGATGAAGATTTGGTTTATTCCTCTAAAAAACTTGATGATGAAGTTGTTAATCCCGATCAGATCCGTACAATAATCCAGAACTTTAAAGATCATCTTCCCGAAATGTTTCCTGAAAGATTTTCAGAGAAAGGTGAATTTGAAGTGCCCAAGACCCTGATATTTGCAAAGACCGACTCACACGCAGATGATATAATCCAGATTGTCCGTGAAGAGTTTGCTGAAGAGAACAGGTTTTGCAAAAAGCTGACGTATAAAACTGAAGAAGATCCTAAATCTGTCCTTGCCCAATTTCGCAATGCTTACCATCCCAGGATTGCAGTTACAGTTGATATGATTGCTACCGGTACCGATGTGAGGCCACTCGAATGTCTGCTATTTATGCGCGATGTAAAAAGCCGCAATTACTTCGAACAGATGAAGGGTCGTGGTACAAGAACAATCTCACTTGATGATCTGAAAAAAGTCAGCCCTTCAGCCAAGTTCACAAAAGATCATTTTGTTATTGTTGATGCAGTAGGAGTTACCAAAAGCCTGAAGACAGATAGCCGTCCTCTTGAAAAGAAACCGACCATACCTCTTAAAGATCTGCTTGGGGCCATTGCAGTCGGTGTCCGCGATGATGATCTTTTTTCTTCAATTGCAAACCGTCTGATAAGGCTT
>JBGOZX010000034.1:0-30850 GCA_041480425.1 Bacteroidia bacterium | reverse complement strand
GTTAGTTAAGACAAACAAATAGATTATTATGTCTTCAAAAACAATCATACTTGCAGATGGGAGTTTCCCGCAACATGAAATCCCCCTTGGATATCTAAAAAATGCAGGGAGGATTATTTGCTGCGATGGAAGTATAGAAAATCTTCTCAAAGCAGGAATTGAGCCTGAAGCTATTGTTGGGGATCTGGATTCGCTGAATCAGGAATTAGCGCAAAGATTTTCTGACCGCCTGTTCCGCGACAAAAGTCAGGATATCAACGATCTGACCAAAGCAGTTAAATGGTGCATTGAAAAAGGATATAAAGATATAGTAATACTAGGCGCTACCGGGAAACGGGAAGATCATACCCTTGGCAATATTTCACTTCTGGCAGAGTATGCAAAAGAGGTAAATGTGGTAATGGTAACTGATTCCGGAATTCTTAATCCATTTTTGAAAAGCTGTAAAGTAACATCTTTCCCGGGTCAGCAGGTTTCTGTCTTTTCAATTAATCCGGAGACCGAAATAACTTCCACAGGATTAAGATACAAGCTTAAAAAAATGAAATTGCAGAACTGGTGGAGAGCCACATTAAATGAAGCAATTGGGGATTCGTTTGGACTCCTTTTTACGGGAGGTCCTTTAATTGTCTACCTGAAATTCAAAGAATAATTAACATAACGACATATCTGACATACACGACTTGCACGAATTGCATGACAATTTTCTATCGAATTATAACCTCCTTAACCAGATTAATCAACTGTACCCGGCTCTTAACGTTTGTCTTAATATAGATCCTGTGAGTATGATCTTTTACAGTTTGCAGACTAATAAATAATTTATCAGATATTTCTTTGTTACTCAGACCATTACAAATCTCACGCACTATATCTGTTTCCCGTGGCGACACCTCAAATTTGTTGCAGAATTCTTCGAACGACATATCCTTCACAGGTTCAGTGGTAAATGCGGAAAGTAGAGTCCCATAACTGAGATAAACCGGAAGAAAAGTATTACCAGCGAAAAATGTAAAAATAAAAATAATGGCTATCCAGGGTTGAGATTTGTAAAAGATGAGGGGAGCACATTGGGCTAACATAATCAGAAAAATAGCCGGTGCAATGATCCTCCTGTCATAATCATGAATAACAGAACGAACTTTCCAGGGGAAATGTATAAGAAATGAAGCCAGAAATGAATAAGTCAGGTTCATAACAATATAGTAATTCCGGATAAGCGAAACTGGTTTTAATGCAGTTGTCTTTGCTATGAAATATCCAACGATGACTAACAGGGAAAAATTAATGAAAAGGAAAAGGAAGACAAACCATTTGCTGCTCATCCTTCCTGAGAGGCCCAATGAAAACTGAATGAGCATTAACCATGCAAATACCAGGAATGGTAATCCGAGAAGCATAGCAATATCTGAAAATCGTGCCAGAAGGTCAGCAGATATATATGATGACAGGAAGTTTTTAATGACTACCTGTCCCCATATTCCGTAAAATCCGAAAGTATAAATGAAGACCTGGAAATAGAGGAGAGTCGAGAAAATTTCTGACTTGTATCGGTTACGCAGACGGGATGCCAGTACTATTCCACCAGCAGCCATGGCAACCGACAGAATAAATATCAGATATACCAGGAACTTTAACATGACATAAAGATATAAAAATCACTTAAACGTGCAGGAATAAGAATTAATGACTATCGGTAATATAAAATCTAACTTATTTGGTGCTTGGAAATCAATTATTTGCCCCATCCCTACTTTGCTTCGCTGAAGCTACGCGAAAGCGAAGAAGGGAGTAATTGATTTTCTTCGCACCCTTTAGGGTTAGGGGCAGACGAAGAAAATCAGAATACGGAATTTAATGTTTTAATAAAGTCATTAAATATAAACACTACTAAAGTATTCCTCTCCATACTTAAGTAGGAATTTTAAAAATCACTACTATGGTATGGACTCCGTGAAAAAAGCAGGGTTTACATTTACTGTATCAAATATTTAGAAATAGTTTAAATTAAAAATTAATAAAAGTGGAAACAATGGAAACAAGTAATGAATACAAACTTGTACCGACATTCGGTAACAGTTTTGGAACAGGATGGCAGGTAATGCTCGATAATTTTCTCAGGTTATTTCTGGTAGTAATTATATTGAGTATTATTGCAGCTCCGTTCAAAATATTTAATTTTCATTTTAACCCTTCAGATTTTCATGGTGCACCATGGAATTGGGAAGGCGACTGGGAGCATATTTTCAGTTTAGCCTCATTAGGGATCTTTGCAGCATTCTTTGGATTGCTTACTTTGTTGTATGCATTTCTAGTCGCACCGGTATTTCAATATGGAGGTAATCTGATCTTTGTCGAGGCTGTAAGAAAGAAAAAGCCTGATTTTGAAATCCTTATCAGAGGATTCATGGAAAACTATCTCCATATAATACTGGCAAATCTCCTGGTCTTTGCACTTGTTGTTCTTGGATTTTTTGCCCTGATTATTCCCGGTATAATAATTGCTTGCCGGCTGGCATTTACCTCCTATATAGTAATGGATAAAAAACTCGATCCCATTGAAGCTGTGGAGTTGAGCTGGAAACTTACAAAGGGACATGGCTGGCAGATATTCTTCATGGGACTGGTATCATTTTTCATTATTATCTTCGGACTTTTACTTCTGATTGTAGGGATCTTTCCAGCAATTATGTGGATATCAAGTTCATTCGCTACTCTTTATGAATCGGTTCTGAAGGAAAAGGAAAAACCCGCTGAGCAGATAGCAGCATAAATAAGTTACCTCATCCCCAAACCCCTTCTCCTGAAAGAGAAGGGGTTTAATATGTTGAATATAAGGGTAATAAGTCCCTCTCCTTCAGGAGAGGTCCCGATAGCTATCGGGATAGGGTGAGGTGTATTTAAGGAGAGTGCCGGGGTGAGGTGGATTAAAAGGAAGCTGCAGGAATGCAGCCTCTTTTCTTTTAATAAATCATTATAAGAGATTCCAGTTAATACTTTCGCCTCCGGAGTTGCTCTTTACTAAACTAAAAACTGGTTCTGGTCAGTTAAAAATCCCTGAGAAAGGTAAAATGAAAAAATTGTTTATTACATTTAACTTTCAAGTAACAAATTTGTCTTGACATAAAAATTAAAAACAGTAATATGAAATCAACATTTAAATTATTTATTGTAGTTGCTCTGATAAGCCTGCCATTTAATGTGAACAGTCAGGCTGGCAATCAGCCTGCCAACCAGGAGCAGGATCAGATGCAAACCTATTCAACGTATGACTTTATCACTGGCGAAAAGGTGATATTTTTCGATGACTTCTCCTCGGAAAATATTAGTGACTTTCCTGGACAATGGAACACGAATGGATCAGGAGAAATTGTTACAACAAACCTTTTCCCGGGAAGATGGTTAAAGATTACCAATGGTCGTGGAGTCACCTGTATGATGGACCCATTAACCTTACCGGAAAATTACACAATTGAATTTGATGCAATACCACAAAAAGATCCTGCCAATAATGGGAGTATAGCATATAGCTTTTCCATAATAAGCACTCCGAAGCCAAAAGATCTGAAATACGGACTGGCAAGGCCCGGTGGAACCGGATTCGCTTTAACGTTTGCGTACAATAATGATTTTTCCTCATATTATTCTGATGGCACTCCGGATCTTAAAGGTAGAACAAGCGAGAACAGACAAGCAGTGGACAAGAAATACAGGATTTCTATTTGGGTTCAGAAAGAAAGAATCAGAGTTTACCAGAATGAAGTGAAGCTTTTTGATGCTCCAAAAGCGATGTCTAAAAATTTTAAATATAATATGACTCGTTTTTCAAACGGTGTTCCGATGATCAGTAATTTTCGCATAGCAACAGGGTTACCAGATATGAGGAATAAACTTATTACTGAAGGCAAGCTGGTTACTTATGGCATATAATTCGATGTAAATAAAGATGTAGTAAAACCCGAGTCATACGGTACTCTGAAAGAAATTGCCAAAGTACTGACCGACAATCCGGACATAAGAGTGAAAATCATTGGACACACCGATAGCGATGGTGCCGATCCCGCCAATCTCGACCTTTCGAAACGGCGCGGCGCTTCAGTAAAAAATGAGCTGGTTAAGAATTTTGGTATTGATGCCTCTCGTCTCGAATCGGATGGTATGGGTGAAACGCAACCTGTAGCTACCAATGATACACCTGTCAACAAAGCACTGAACCGCAGAGTGGAGCTTATTAAGCTGTAGTAAAGTCATTCATAGCTCATTAAGTATATATTGCTCCGGGAAAGTCTTATTTACAAGTAAGATAGGTAACTCTCAGCACCAATAAGTCTTTACTGCAAATTATCCTTACCTGCAAACTCCTGTAATGTTTTAAACCTATCCCCGACCTTCCATTGTCAGAACTTAACCCATCTCCAACCAGTTATAACATCCTCACTCATTATATTTTTTACAATCCGTTACCTATTATTTGCCTGAATTTTGTAACTTTATAGCTTAACTCAAAAATTTAAAAACCATGAAAACCAGGTCATTGTTACTAATATTAGCTTTTGCAATTATATTGCCCAATGCATCTAATGCTCAGGTGGGAGTTTTAAGAAGGGCTATTAACAGACAGATCGATCACAAAATTGATTCGGCAATTGATAAAAGTGCCAAGGATAAGGCTAAAGAAAAGGAACAAGCCGATAAAAAGCAATCTGACAAGACTTCAGCTCAGGATAATAGCGGTACAAAAGGAACAGGTCGTGGGCTCTTTGGCGGAAAAGTTGACATCAAATACAATGATGAATACAAATTCACAGGCAGGATATATATGCAGATGGAAACATACGATAAAAAAGATGTAATGAAATCGGATTATTATACTTATTTCAATAGCAATACTCTGAATGCCGGCATGGAGGTCAAAGCTGTTGATGCTAAGGAAGGAGATAAAGCTTTGCCCACTGTATTTCTTTTTGATAATGATAACAGGTGTTTCATGATGCTTCTGGAGAATAATGATTCTAAAACCGGCATTATCTCCACCATTCCGTCTGATTCAGCAATGGCTGCTCAAGCCAAAAATCAGAAAGGGGCAACACCGGAGCAGGCAACAATAACAAAAACAGGAAATTCACGTACTATTGCCGGATATAAGTGTGATGAATATAAGATTGTTGAAGCAAATAAAGAAGGTTACTCAAATGTCTGGATGACAAAAGATGTCAAACTTAAAGCTGACAAAAGGAACTGGGGCAAAACCGGGATGCCGACATACTATAATTATCCTGGTTTTGAAGGATCAATGATGCTGGCAATGGAATCATTCGACAAGAATAACAATCCGGCAATGAAGATGGAGACTAAAGAGATCAATGATAACTTTAGCCATGCAATTTCTACAGTAGGCTACACTTTTATGAAAATGAATTTCGGCCAGGCTGGTAAAAAATAACCCACAACCCCGCAAGGCGGGGCTATTAAATACTATCTAATCCCCCTTTAGGGGGCTGGGGGGTCTGATTTTAAAGAATTGAGGGATTTTTAAACTTTTCTCAATTTTGCAAATCGCAGTAAAAGTTTTTTTCTGCCATCATTTTCAAATTCCACTGTAGCAGTATTGTTTGGAGGCTGACCTTCAATACTTATTATCAAACCATTGCCAAATCTCTCGTGTTGCACTCTATCGCCCTCTGAAAACTCCGAAGGATCACTGCCGTTAAAAGATGGACTGGTTACAAAATCAGAGCTGGTGACCTTTTTCAATTTAGCCGAAACTCCATACCGCTGAGGCTCTTCACGAAATGATGAAGGTTTATTTACCGGAAAGTGTCTTCCCGGAAAGGGCTTTCCTCCAGTTTGAGGGTAATCAAGAAATTTCTGATCAATTTCACGCAGAAATCTGCTGGGATTGCTTCTTTCGAGGTTACCCCACTTATACCTGTTAAGGGCATAGCTGAGCGTTGCAAGTTTTCCGGCCCTGGTTACGGCAACGTAAAAAAGACGTCTTTCTTCTTCCAGTTCCCGGGGATTACCGGCTGACATAGGGGAAGGGAATAGTGTATCCTCCATCCCGGCAATGTACACATGTTTGAATTCAAGCCCTTTGGCTGAATGCATCGTCATTAAGGTAACTCTGTCACGGTCTTCCTCTTTTTCATTATCCTGATCGGTAAGCAAGGCAACATTCGCCATATAGGCTTCCAGGGTTGAAGGCTCACCATTAGTCTCCGCTGCTTCTGTAAATATCTTTATGGCATTCAGCAATTCTTCAAGGTTTTCGTAACGACTTACCTCCTCAGGCGATTTTCCATCCCTTAAATCCCTCATTATTCCTGATCCCATCGCAATCTCCCTCGCTTTTGAAAAAGCATCAGTACTTTCAGAATTAACTGAAAGGGTTCTTATGATTTCATTATATGATAATAGCTTTTTAGCTGTTCCTGAATTAAAATGTTCAGGGTAACTGGTAGCTTCTGTAATTACACTCCATTGAGTAACGTTCAAATCGGCTGCCAGTTCGAATATTTTCTGAACCGTAGTATCCCCGATACCTCTTTTGGGATAATTAATTGTCCTTTTAAGAGCCTCTTCATCCTCCGGATTAATTACCATCCTGAAATAAGCCAGGATATCTTTTATTTCCTTCCTCTCATAGAAAGATAAACCACCATAAATTTTATAAGGAATGTTTTTTCTGCGTAGTGTCTCCTCAAATATTCTCGACTGGGCATTAGTCCTGTATAGAATGGCAAAATCTGACCAGTTGAGCTGTTGTGAAAATCTTTTATCGAAAATATCGGAGGAGATATTAAATCCTTCCTCTGAATCGGTCAGTGCCTGCATAACCTGGATCTTCTCCCCTGGTTCATTCAGTGAAAAAACCTTTTTATGAATTTGACCTTCATTATTGGCTATAATAGCATTGGCTGCATTTACAATAGTCTGTGTTGACCGGTAATTTTGTTCAAGTTTAAAAAGTTGATAATCAATGTAATCATTTTTGAATTCAAGGATGTTTTCAATCCTTGCTCCACGGAAAGAGTAAATACTCTGGGCATCATCGCCCACAACACAAATATTATGATGAGCAGAGGCCAGCTTTTTTATAATTAGATATTGTGAATAATTAGTATCCTGGTACTCATCCACAAGGATATAATGGAATTTTTCCTGGTAGGCAGCAAGCACATCAGGGAAATCCCTGAACAGGATATTTGTATTTAATAAAAGGTCGTCAAAATCCATTGCATTAGCTTTGAAACATCTGGATGCATATATCCTGTAGATGTCCAAAATCAAAGGCATCCGGCTTGATTTGTCATATTCCTGCATTGAAATATCTGCAGCGTACATGCTGGCAGTGATAAGGTTGTTCTTTGCAGTTGAGATTCTTGAAGATATAACACCTGGTTTATAGATATTATCATCGAGATTGATCTCCTTAATAATTGTCCGGACAAGACTTTTTGAATCGGTGGAATCGTAAATTGTAAAGCTGGATTTGTATCCAAGTTTTGAACCTTCCATCCTCAGGATCTTTGCAAAAATTGAATGAAAGGTGCCCATCCAGAGATGGCGGGCAATTTCTGGATCAACAATTTTTGCTATCCTCTCCTTCATCTCCCTGGCTGCTTTGTTTGTAAAGGTCAGTGCAAGGATTTTATATGCAGGTATGCCATTTTGAAGCAAGTGGGCAATGCGATATGTGAGTACCCTCGTTTTTCCGGCACCGGCGCCTGCAATTACCAAAGCAGGACCTTCAGTATTAATAACTGCTTGTCGCTGAGCTTCGTTCAGGTCGTTTAGATAGTTAGAAGTCATTTTTATTCAGAATTACAGCGTGCCGGGTCCGGCAAATTTAACAATAACAATGTCAGAGAAAGAGCATGTTGAAAATTAAAACATGAATATTTATTAACAGTAAAGACGCACAACTTACGCGTCTCTACAAATATTCCATAGATTTTATTATACTTGTATTAGATTGTATGAAGAACAACCAGAAGTGGTTTAGTTACCAGAGAGGTAACAGGTTATCTTATTTTCTTACTTATCTAAACTCAATTATGAAGAAGCTGATTCTATTAATTACCTGCATGGTATACTTTACAGGTACAAAGGGTCAAACTTTCTCTTCTAAGGAAGAACGTCTGGAATGGTGGCAAGATGCCCGTTTCGGAATGTTCATTCACTGGGGTCCTGTAAGTCTTAAAGGAACTGAAATCAGTTGGTCACGGGGAGGCTCCGGGATTCCAATTGAAGAATATGACGCTCTTTACAAACAGTTCAATCCTGTTAATTACAATGCAGATAAGTGGGTGAAACTAGCAAAAGACGCAGGCATGAAATACATTGTTTTCACATCAAAGCACCATGATGGTTTTTGTATGTGGGACACAAAATATACAGATCACAATATCATGAATTCACCGTTCAAAAGGGATGTTATGAAGGAACTGGCAGAGGCCTGTAAAAAACAGGGGATAGCCCTGGGTTTTTACCATTCAACCTGCGACTGGTATAACCCTGACTTTCCGCTGACAAGTCCTGGAGGAACTGTCAGGAGGACTACATCAAATATTGAAAGGTATACCGAATATCTTAAAAACCAATCGTTTGAAATAATTAAGAACTATGGTCCACTGCTGGTTATGTGGTACGATGTACCCCAGGAATTTGATTCAATACGCGGACAGGGTGTTATTAACTATATCCGCAAAATACAGCCCGATATTCTGGTGAACAACAGGACCGGGGCAAAAGGTGATTTTGATACACCTGAGCAGAGGGTAGGCACATTTCAGAACAACCGTGCCTGGGAAACTTGTATGACTATCGGACGTCAATGGGCATGGAAGCCAAATGATGAGGTAAAATCTCTTGAGCAATGTCTGCACAGCCTTATCAGGTCATCAGGGGGAGACGGGAATCTGCTTTTCAATGTAGGTCCGAAACCGGATGGTATGATAGAGCCGCTGCAGGCAGAAAGATTACGGGAAATGGGGAAATGGCTTGAGAAATACGGGTATACTATATATAATACCCGCGGAGGTCCTTTTAAACCAACCGATTGGGGAGTAAGCACGCGAAGAGGCAACAAAATTTATCTTCATATACTCAAATGGGCAGGTGATTCTCCAAAGATAATTCTACCTGATCTGGGTATGGAAATTAAAAAATGTACTCTGACCGGAGGAGGTATAGTGAAGTACACCAACCTGAAAGGCGAGAATATAATAGAATTTGATAGTAAACTTCTTCAGCCCATTAATACGATTATTGAAATTGAAGTAGCTGGTAATGCCATGGATATTAAGCTTATGGATGTTGCACCACAATCATTATCATATATGAAAAGGGTGAATGCATCGTCAAATCCTGACCCACAGTGGACTGACATTAAATCCATAAATAACGGTGACTGGGTTGGAACATATTGGCAACCGGCAAATGACGACAAAACACCATGGGCTGAGATCGATCTAGGAAAGACGCAAAAAATTACAAAAGCCGTTTTATATGAAAGCGGGCAGAAAATTAAAGCATTTGAGCTTCAGTATAAATCGGGAAATGACTGGAAAACCTTCTATAAGGGTACGACAATCGGGCCCAAAGCTGAAATCAGTTTCAAGGAAATAAATACACAGTTTATCAGATTGGTAATCAGCTCCTTTTCCACCACTCCCGGTATCTATGAAATTATTCTTCTGAATGAGTAAAAGTATAGCTTTAAAATAATTGGTATAGAAAAAAACTAATCAACATAAAAAGTGATAGTATGAAAAGATTTGGTCAGATAATCGGGGTAAGACCCGAACACCTTGAACGTTACAAGAAATATCATGCTGCTGTATGGCCTGAAATTCTTGAAATGATCAAAAAATGCAACATGCAGAACTATTCAATTTTCCATAAAGACGGGATGCTATATGCATATTTTGAATATACCGGAAATGATTTTGCAGCCGATATGGCAAAGATGGCTGCAGATCCAAAGACCCAGGAATGGTGGGCTATTATGGAACCAATGCAGGATCCGGTTGCTACCCGCAAAAATGGTGAATGGTGGGCAAATATGGAGGAGGTTTTTCATATGGATTGATCCTGAAATTTGTCCTTATTTTATTATACTTGCAGAAGAAAATACCAAAGAGATTAAGTAAGCGTTATTTTACAAAGAACGAATTGCCTGTGCGTTTTGCTTTTTTCATTGCTGCCCTTATAATACCGGTAATCACCCTGGGTCAGCTTACAGCTCCGGGGTTGAATGCAGTCCGTTATACATCTTACCCTTCTGCACCAGGAGTTAAAGATCCTGTTTTTATTTACTGCAATGCTTCAGGTACCCAGAAAGGTAGTCTTAATGCAGTCAGTCCCGGAGGTACAGGACCCTTTAGTTTCTCATGGTATAAGTGGAGTGATGTAACTAAAAATTTCACCGTTTTTATTAAGACTGAACCTGGTGTAATGAGTTCCTCTCTGACTAGTCTGGACGAAGGTGGATATAAAGTAAATATCAGTAATGGAGGAGGTTATGATATAAGTCTGGTTGCATGGATATTTATTGACAAACCTTATGCTCTGGCAAAACTTCAGAACCGGACATGCGACTATGTCGCATTAAGTGGTAAAGCAGCGGTCGATACTTTTTATTATAATGATCCTTCCAACGGACTAAGAATTAAATTACCGAATGGAGTCAGGTTTCTCTGGTCATCTGATCCTGTTTCAGCAATACCTTACCCCGATATTGAATTAAATCCCCAGACCTTTAATCCTCCTCTGGTTGATGTTAACTATAAGCTTCGGGTTACGGACAGTCTTACCTGCAACGCCGAATCGTCATTTTTTTATGAATCAATACATGTTAAAGCCGATTTTTCTGTTGACCCGTCCAATGGGGAAGCTCCGCTTGAGGTATCCTTCACCGATAAATCGGTCAGAGCAGCAATTTATAAATGGGAATTTGGAGATGATTCCACATCGGTACTAAATAGTCCTGAACCTCATACCTATTATAAACCCGGAGAATATTCTGTAAAACTGACAGTAGAGAGCTTACTGCATTGTATTGATTCACTGAGGTTTGATAAGATTGTTGTTGATCGTTCAGACCTTCAAATACCAAACGTATTCACTCCCAATGGTGACGGACAAAACGACATCTTTCTTGTCGAAAAGAAATCATTAAGATATATCAGTGTTGATATATTCAGCCGGAACGGAATAAAGGTTTACAGTTTTTATGGAGAGGGAGAAATCCTTAAGGAGTGGGAAGGCTGGGACGGATTTGTTAACAACTCCTCTGTAAAAGCCAGTTCCGGAGTTTATTTTTACATAATCAAAGCTCAGGGGTGGGATGATATTAAATACGACAGCAAGAAGTACAGGGGATTCGTATATCTTTACAGATAGAAGCTCACTGGCCTAACGACGCAAAGGCTTAAGGGCTCAACGGATAAACAAAATTATTCTTTACGTCTTTAAGCCGTTGCACCATTACGCCCCTCAGGGTCAAAGCAATCTTTATTTGTTTAGGTTTTTTTTAAGAAAACGGATCCAATTACCGCTCATAACATTATTGATATCTAGGTCTTTAAAACCAATATCCGAAAGCATCGCGGGTATTTTTTGAAGGTCAGCAATCGTATCAAGATCATACGGGCATTGTTCCTTACCAAAAGCGCCATCCAGATCGGATCCTATACCTGCATGCAATGAGTTCCCAGCCAGCTGACATATGTAATCAATATTGTCGATCATTATGTAACCGATCGGGGAGTTCAAGGGATTGGTTTCCCAGGACAGGAGATGTTTTTCCAATTCGTGACAGTTGCATATCTGTACCATTTCGCAAGCCTCTTCCATTGCTTTATACCATGCCAGTTGCCCCTGGGTTTGCGCCCATGCCTGTTCAGGTGAATTCCAGCCTGGCAAACTATTCCCGGGTTTGACATACCTTCCTATCTGGGTAGCTATACAAATACCTATGTTGCCTTCGCGCATCGAGGGCAAACTTACTGTTCCCTTTGCCCTGTCGGGTTTATCGGTTATCCCCGCCTCGCTTTTTCGGATCTCATCTACTGTCCATCTGAGGTCACGGTTCCATTCCATTGCATTCATTGCGAGATCGAGATGACCATCGATTATTAAAGTTTTGTTTTCCATTCCACCAAATCCGGTTTAAATTGTAATTTTTCTTTTTCTTGCTTCAACATTCCACTGTTCTGATACCTTCCTGTCCTTAACAACAGATACAGAGTCATAACGATCAACCGTAGGACAGATATGCCAGGGGAGAGCATATATTGGATCTCCGATTTTCAGGTTAACAGCTTCATTCGTTCTGATAACCAAATGCTCTTCATTCTGGTTAATAATTGTGTAATTATCAAGGCCCAATATCTTAATTCTTGGTTGAGCCATTTCTGAAGCAACAGCCTTATGACCTAGGTCGAGGCAAAACAGATCTTTTGCGGGCTTGCTTATGATACGCGTCAGAAGGACGGCAGCATGTAAAAATTCCATATCGGGAAACGAACTGCTGTAACCATAATCCCAAAGAATAAGAGTTCCGGGGCTATTTTCAACCCCACCCCGCCTGGCATGGATCGGGAAGGTTGGTGTACCTCCGGCAACAACAGTAACGGTATGAATGCCCATCTTTTTAAATTCATCTATCAGACTGCTTACAGGTTCGAATGATTCGTTGCATAATATTTGACGAAGAACAAAATCCTTTTCATGTATATGACCATCATATACATGCAGCCCTTCTGCCTTAAGCATGGGTGAATTGATAATCATTTTATAAAGTCTGACTGCTTTTTCGTTAGGAGTTATCCCGGTACGGTTCATTCCATTATTAATATCAAGCCAGACATGAGTTTCCATGCCTGCTCTCTGAGCTCTTTCAGATAATTGCAGGATAACTTCTTCAGAATCTGCGATGCATGAAATTTTTGTATCGGGGTACTCTTGTTTTAACCGGAAAAATCTTTCCATATTAGGTCCGACTGGCTGATAAGCCAATAATATGTTATTTGCCCCGCATTTTGCAACCATCTCAGCTTCAGCTATCGTAGCGCATTTAAATTTATAAATGCCATGTTTCATCTGCAACCGGATAATCTCAGCCATCTTATGGGTTTTAACATGTGGCCTTATCTGATTAACATTTCCGGCAATTGCCAGCATATTCCGGATATTATGTTCAATGCGGTCAGGATAGACCAGCAGGGCAGGGGAACTCACATCCTGCACATTGTCAATTATATACCAGTCATCAATAAAGGAGGTTTTTTGTTCCATTATTTCAGGCATAAAGTTCAAAAACGGCTTCTATTTCAACTGCTATATTTGAAGGGAGCATCATACCCACAGCACTTCTCACCCCTACCCCGTTTTCTTCGCCAAAAACTTCAGCCATAAGTTCACTGAATCCGTTAATAACAGCGGGATGTTCCATAAAATCTGGAGAACTGTTGACCATTCCCAGCACTTTAATTATACGTTTTATTTTTTTCAGTTCTCCAAAATAGGTCTTTATTGTCGACAACATTGTCAGACCAACCTGTCTTGCTGCCAGTTTCCCTTCCTCCATGTTAAGGTCTTTGCCTAATTTACCTGTCATCAGTGTGCCATCTGACCTTACAGGACCCTGTCCGGAAACATATAAGAAATTATCAATTACCAGAACAGGCTTATATACACCTGCAGGTTTTGGTGACGGGGGTAATTCCAGTCCCAGCTCAGCAATGTGCAGATCAGGATTATTTTTCATTTCTTTTATTATTTATCTTTTATCTTTTGTCTTTTATCTAATCCCCTAAAACCTCATACCTCAAACATCAAACGCACACCCCATAACGTTTCTAGACAAACAAATCAGCCCTGAATATTGTTTTTGCCTGACCGGATATTTCAACCCTGCCGTCTTTAAGGACTACTTTAAGTATCCCACCTCTTTTTGAAACCTGGTGGGACAGAAATTCCTTTCTGTCTGTTTTCTTATTCCAGAATGGTACAAGGGCACAATGTGCCGAACCGGTCACCGGGTCCTCATCAATCCCAAGTGCAGGAGCAAAGCACCGCACACAAAAATCAAACCCAGGATCTGATGAAGGTGCTGTGACAATCAGATCACCGAACTCAGAATTCTTCATGGCCTTGAAATCGGGTTTCAGGGTTTTTACTTCATCTTCATTGGAAAGAAGTGCAAAGATCCAACCATGTCCTGTGCGATATAATTCTACCGGTTTTATTCCGATAATTTTGTCAATATCTATCGGAACCGGAATAGGTTCAACCATATAAGCCGGAAAATTCATTGTTATCCAACTATCTGAAAATCTTACCATCAGCTTACCTGCCTTTGACGAAAAAACAATCTCCTCTCCCGGGGCAGTAATCCCTGTTTCAAACATTATATGGGCTGCGGAAAGAGTTGCATGTCCGCAAAGCGGAATTTCAGTTTCAGGGGAAAAAAAGCGAATCTTGTACTCCAGCTTGTCTGGTATTACAAAGGCTGTTTCCGATAAATTCATTTCTGTTGCGATATTCTCCATCCATTCCTCCGCCATTTCCTTTTCAAGAATACAGACTCCGGCAGGATTACCTTTAAACGGGTCGGATGTAAATGCGTCTACATGGTAAATTATTTTTTGTGATTTCATATTTAGGATATTATTTTTCTCGAATTTTCAGCTTTTTTGCACCATCCCTAAAGAATGTTTAATCCCCAACCCCTTAAAAGGGGCTAATAAAACCAGTACATTTTAACCCCCTTCTTCGCTTTTGCGAAGCTTCAGCGAAGCAAAGCAGGGAGGATGGGGGGTCAATTCGTCATTCACCGGTAATAATATTCAAGTTACTGAATATTTTGCAATTTTACTGTATAAAACTTTGTAAACTAAAAAAGTTTTCTCATTTTTGCAGCCTGTTGATATAAGAAATGGATTACAGGGAAAGAATAATAGAGGAGGCAGCGATAATGTTCCGGACCTACGGAATAAGAGCAGTTACCATGGATATGCTTGCGAACCAGATGGGAATTTCTAAAAGGACTATTTATGAAGTATTTAGTGACAAAGATGAACTGCTTTCGGGTGTATTAAAATGGATGACTGTCAAACAGAAAGAGATAATGACCAAAGTTATGGCTGAATCGGATAATGTGATTGAAGCCATTTTTAAGATGCTCAATATGATGAGTGATCATTTTCAAAGTATGAGCCCGGCTTTTCAGATGGATATCAAACGGTATCATAATGATGTTCTGAAAAAACTTATAGAACAGAATGAAATTCCTTATTACAGAAATAATTCGGAATTCATATGGAGAGGGATAAAAGAGGGTGTTTTCAGGGAAGATATTGATGTTGAAATCATTAATAAATGCATGCTGGAAGTATTAAAAATTTCGAACGACAAAGACGTTTTTCCATCAGACAATTTTCTCAGTAAAGATGTTATGAGGAACACATACATAAATTTTCTGCGGGGTATTTCGACTCAGAAAGGTCTTGATCTTATAAACTCCTTTGCGAAACAATAAATTAATTTAATGAATATTAAGCATTTGAAAAAAAGAATAAAACAGAAAATATGAAACCCACATGTTTCTCAAACACAATTACGGATGATAATTATAATCGAACATATGGGTTCCATCAGACTATTAAAAATAAAAATATATACTGATGAAACAAAAACTAATCTTTACTTCAATCTTTTCTCTTGTATTTTCCGTTGCAGCATTATTTGCCCAGGAAAACAGTAAAGAGATGCAGTTATCCCTTAAACAGGCACAGGAATATGCATTACAGCATAATAAGACTGTTATATCAGCAAAAATAGATATTGAGGCATCAAAAATTGCCCTTTGGGAAACTATTGCTTCCGCATTACCCCAGATTGATGCAACAGGTTCATTTACAGATAACCTCAAGCTGATGACCACACTTTTACCTGGCGAAATCTTCGGGCAACCTGGTGTTAAAATACCGCTCACTTTCGGTTCCCATTTCACTTCTGGTGCAAGTGTACAGGCTTCAATCCTTCTTTTCAATGCCCCATTATATATAGGTATTGAAACTACAAAACTTGCGAAAAAATTAAGTGAGGAAAATCTTGTAAAGTCTGAACTTGATACTAAAGAATCAGTAAGCTCAGCATATTTTCTGATCCTGGTCGCTGAAAAATCCGTAAAGATACTTGATGGAAACATAGCGAATCTGAACGAAACACTTAAGTCCACAAAGGCAATGTATTCAGCAGGTATGGCTGAATCGACTGATGTTGATCAGATGATTTCAAATGTCACAATGGTGGGAAATACGAGAAGCTCAATGCAGCGAACAATAGAACTGAACTATAATCTTCTGAGGTTCCAGCTTGGGGTTTCTGCCGGTACAAAAATTACACTTTCAGAGACACTTGAAAGTTTAACCGCTGAAATAAATGTAGAAGCTCTTCTTTCTCAAAACTTTGATATGACAAAGAATGTTAATTACAAACTTATCCAGGGACAGGAACTGATGACTTCTCTTGCCCTGAAAACACAAAAAGCAACTGTTCTCCCTACACTTGCCGGATTTTATAACTATGGAACAAATGGGATGGGAGATAAAATATCTGAACTGAGATGGTTTCAGAACTCTATGACAGGACTGCAACTTTCATTTCCGATTTTTGCGAGTGGCCAAAGATATTCCAAAATTAAAAAAGCTCAGATCAATCTTGATAAAGCCAGAAATACCAAAGAAATGGTTACTGACCAGCTACTTTTAGAGGAAAAGCAACTCAGATATAATCTGGTCAATGCTAACCTTCAATATATTAGCCAGAAAGACAATGTTGAAGTATCAAAAAGGGTTTATACAAGTACGGAGAATAAATTTAAACAGGGTATGGCTTCGAGTCTTGATCTCACACAGGCCAATTCTATTTACCTGCAGGCTGAAAACAACTATGTGTCGGCTTTAATGAACCTGCTTCAGACTAAGCTTGCATTAGACAAACTATTGAATAACATGTAATTAATTTATCAGGAACAATCAAATCAATAAATAATGAAATACAACAGAACAATTTCGGCAATACTGATCGGCGGTCTGATTTTTTCAGCCTGTTCATCAAAGAAAAGTAATGAACCAACAAGCTCACAGAATGTTGCAGCCACTGTTGAAAAGGCATCGATACCTGTGAAGGTGATGACATTGGCAAAAACGAAAATTGCCAGGACAATCGACTATACGGCTACTGTCCTTCCTTATGAAGAAGTGAATATGGCTCCTTCCACTCCCGGCAGGATAGATAAAATATATGTGGAAACCGGTGATAGAATAAGTAAAGGTGATAACCTCTTCCTTATGGACCGGACCCAACTTTTTCAGCTTAAATTGCAATTGACCAGTCTTGAAAAGGACCTGAACAGGTTAGACACATTGTTAAAGTCCGGAAGTGCGAAACAGCAAGCCTATGATCAGATGAAAACCCAGTATGATATACTGAAAACCAATGTGATTTTTATGGAGCAGAACACTCTTATTAAAGCTCCCTTTGCAGGCGTTGTCACCGGGAAATATTTTGAGGATGGAGAGATGTATTCAGGTACACCTACAACACAAACAGGAAGATCGGCAATTGTAACGGTTATGCAGGTCAATCCGTTGAAGGTAAATGTCAGTATCTCCGAACAATATTATCCTTTAATTAAAAGGGGGATGAAAGCTGAAATTACCGCTGATGTTTATAGTGGTGAGGTATTTACAGGTAGTGTATTCAGGATTTCCCCGACTATTAGTTCTTCTACCAGATCATTTATTGCTGAACTTGAACTTCCTAACAGGAAGGATCTTCTAAAACCGGGCATGTTCGTCAGAGTATCGATGGACCTTGGTGAGGTTGAAACTTTCGTGGTGCCTGCCAGTACTGTTCTTCTTCAGGAGGGAACCAACATAAGGTATGTTTTTGTTGAGAAAAACAACATTGCTGAAAGGATAGAGGTTAAATTAGGGAAGCGATTTGATGACCAGCTTGAGATTATATCAGAAAACCTTAAAGAGGGAGATCGGCTTGTGAATGAAGGACAGTCACGACTTATCAATGGTGATAAAATTGAGATAGTAATGTAGTTTTAAGAAAATCAATAATAATAAAATGAGTATATATAGTGCATCAGTAAAAAGACCTGTTACCACCATCCTGGTTTTTGTTGCCCTGATGGTAATGGGTCTCTATTCCCTGGTTCAGTTACCGGTTGACCTTTACCCGGAGATGGAGCTGCCATTTGTAGTAATCTATACGACTTATCCGGGTGCAAGTGCTTCTGACATTGAATCAAACGTAACCAGGCCGCTTGAAAACTCACTTAACTCGATAAGCAAGCTTAAAGAGATCACCTCTACATCGAGCGATGCAACATCCGTCGTATTCATGAACTTTGAATACGGAACTAACCTTGATGAAGCGTCGAACGATATACGAAGTACTCTGGGCTTTGTGGAAAGATACCTGCCTGAAGGATGTGAAAAGCCCGCTATAATAAAATTCAGTACAAGTATGATGCCCATAATTTTTTATGCTATCACCGCTAAAGAAAGTTATGCAGGCCTCGAGAAAATACTTGATGAAAAAATTGTTAACCCGCTAAACAGGATCGAAGGAGTTGGCTCAGTTGCTCTTTCCGGTGTACCCGGACGCAAAGTCTATATCGATGTTGATCCGAGAAAAATGGAGGCTTACAATCTTACCATTGAGCAGATCGGGAACATCCTCAGGGCTGAAAACATGAATATGCCAGCAGGGTACATTGAGATGGGTAAGAATGACTATCCCTTGCGTATCCAGGGAGAATTTCCCGAAAGTGATATAGTTAAGAACCTTGTAGTTACAAGCTATAACGGCAGTAATGTTTATCTTAAAGATATTGCGGAAGTTCGTGATACGATCCGTGAATCAAAGCTCGACACAAAGATTAACGGGGTTAAGGGAATGGCAATGTATGTCCAGAAACAGTCAGGCGGTAATACTGTAAAAGTTACAAAGGGGGTTGAGACCCTCCTTGAATCACTGAAAAAAGATCTGCCACCCGATGTCAAGATCGAAAAGTTATTCGATAGCGCAACATTTATAAAGGATTCGGTCAGTAACCTCTCAGAGACACTTATGTATGCCGCAATCTTTGTCATTCTGGTTGTCCTGTTTTTCCTCGGAAGATGGAGAGCGACTTTTATAATTATTCTTACTATACCTATTTCTCTTATTGTAGCATTTATTTACCTGTTTGTTTCAGGAGCATCTATTAATATTATCTCTCTTACCTCATTATCAATCGCAATCGGTATGGTGGTGGATGATGCTATTGTGGTACTTGAGAATATTACAAAACATATTGAAAGGGGGAGTCGTCCCAGGGAAGCGGCTATCTATGCAACCAATGAAGTCTGGCTGGCAGTTATTGTTACAACTCTGACAGTAGTAGCAGTATTCTTCCCCCTTACCTTTGTCAAAGGTCTTACCGGAGTGCTCTTTAAGCAGCTTGGAATGAGCGTTTCAATCACAATTGTTACGTCTGTATTTGCCGCGATTACCTTGACACCGACATTGAGTGCCCTTATGCTGAAATGGTATCCGATTAAAAAAGACGCACCATTCTGGACATATGACGGAAGCATAAGGAAAGGACTTAACTGGCTGGACCATTTTTATGAGAGAACTTTGCGATGGGCGTTGCATCATAAAACAGTTGTATCATTAATAGCTGTGATAGTTTTCATAAGTTCTATGAGCTTGTTTGGCATAATTGATACAGAATTCTTTCCACAAGCTGACGAATCAAGGATTTCGGCAACCATTGAACTTCAGACTGGAACAAGGGTAGATCAAACATTAATAACGGCAGATAAGATTGATAAACTTATTAAAACTAAGTATCCCGAAGTGGTTATAATGTCAACCTCAACAGGTTCTGATGACCAGGGAGGATTTGCATCAATTTTTTCTGCCGGGGGTACCCATAGGATCAGTTACAGCCTGAGTCTGGTCCCAATCGAAAAAAGGAAAAAATCAGTTTTCGAGATGGCAGAAGAAATGAGAGCTGACTTTGCCAAAATGCCGGAAATCGTCAACTATACGGTAAGTACATCCGATAACATGGGTAGTTTTGGAGGGAGTACAGTTGACGTGGAGGTTTATGGATATAATATTGCCGAGACAAACATCGTGGCTGAAGAACTTGCAGGTAAGATAAGAAAGATTCAGGGCGCCAAAGATGTCACGGTCAGCCGTGCTAAATCCAAGCCTGAACTACAGATAATATTTGACCAGAATAAGATGATCACTAATGGACTAAACACGGCAATGGTCTCTTCAGTCGTCAAAAACAGGGTGGATGGTCTGACAGCGACCAAGCTTCGCCAGTTTGGCGACGAGTATGATGTTGTTGTACGATTTAAGAAAAATGCAAGAAGTACTCTTACTGATATCGAAAACATCGGCATAACGAACCCGATGGGTCAGATTATCAGGCTTGGGGAAATTGCACAGGTGAAAGAGTACTGGTCACCTCCGAGTATAGAGCGGAAACGAAAGGAGCGTATTGTAAGGGTTTCATTTACACCCTATCAGCGATCACTTACCGATCTGCAGACAGATGTTCAGAAAGCTATTGATAAAACAACTCTTCCTGGAGGAGTAATGGTTCAGATCTCCGGTGCTATAAAGGAACAGATGGACGCTTTCATGGATATTGCCCTTCTGATGGTTATAAGTTTGATACTTGTATATCTCATAATGGCATCACAATTTGAATCGCTCAAAATGCCTTTTATCATAATGTTTTCAATTCCGTTTGCATTTTCAGGTGTGGCGATGGCACTGTTTGTAACTCATACCGCACTTAGCGTAATATCCGGTATCGGAGCTGTTATGCTTATAGGTATTGTTGTAAAGAATGCAATTGTACTTGTCGACTTTATAAATCTTATGCGTGAAAGAGGCCATGAATTATATGAAGCGATTGCCATTTCAGGGCGTTCTCGTCTGAGACCTGTTATAATGACTTCAGCTACTACCATCCTTGCGATGCTTCCGCTTGCAATGAGCACCGGCTCAGGATCTGAACTATGGAGCCCGATGGGTGTTGCTGTAATCGGAGGACTTGTCTTCTCTACTATGGTAACCCTGGTTCTGGTACCTGTTGTCTATGCAATGTTTTCAAAGCATGGTGAGCGAAATAAAAACCTTGCAGTTTATTCCGAGTTTGACTTTATGAACGGCAATGGGAATAATAAATAAATTTTAATCTTCCAAATCACTAATTATGAAAGCAATAATGATAATATACAATCAGGCTCATACTGAAAAGGTTGAATACCTGCTTGATAAGCTTGGAATAAAAGGCTATTCACTATGGGAAAACGTTCAGGGCAGGGGCAGTCATACAGGCGTTCCTCACCTCGGAACCCATGCCTGGCCTGAAATTAATAAAAGTGTTCTGACTGTTGTTGAGGATGATATTGTTGACACCGTTCTCGAAAAAGTAAAAAGGATAAATGCGATAAACGACGAAGTCGGTATACGTGCATTTGTATGGGATATACTTAAGACAGTATAAAGATAATTTACCAAAAGGAAAGGGTTCCGGTTGGAACCCTTTATATTTTCAGAGAATTGATTTCTATTCCTCCTCCTCTTCTTCTGCATAAGCTTTGATAACAGCCTCCTGAACATCGCCAGGTACCTGGGTGTATTCTGCAAACTTCATAGAATACATTGCACGTCCTCCTGTAATAGAGCTTAGCGCTGTGGAGTATTTATTCATCTCTGCAAGAGGTACCTTAGCTTTGATAATCTCAAACCGTTTGTCACTTGCCATACCAAGGACCATTCCACGACGACCCTGCAGATCACTTATAACATCTCCCATGCGGTCGGAAGGAACCATTATTTCAACATCATATATCGGCTCCATAATTTTCGGACCGGCATTTTTAAAAGCCTGACTGAAAGCATTTCTTCCGGCAAGCCGGAATGAAATTTCGTTGGAGTCAACAGGGTGCATTTTACCATCATAAACATAAACCCTTATATCTCGGGCATAGGATCCTGTCAACGGACCAACTTCCATCTTTTCCATGATCCCTTTCAGGATTGCAGGCAAAAAACGTGCATCTATTGATCCCCCAACGATACTGTTAACATAGATTAATTTACCACCCCAAGGAAGGGCAATTTCTTCTTTGTCACGGACAGAAATTTTAATTTCTTTACCGCCAATCTTTTGCATTGAGATCTCAGTTGAACCCTCTTCATAAGGTTCTATGATCATATGCACTTCTCCAAACTGACCGGCACCACCCGATTGCTTTTTGTGACGGTAGTCAGCCTGAGCTGATTTTGTGATTGTCTCACGGTAAGGGATTTTAGGAGGATTGAAGTTTGTCGGGATCTTATAAATATTGTCAAGATGCCACTTCATAATGTTAAGATGGTACTCACCCTGACCATGAACGATGATCTGTTTCAGTTCTTTGGAATACTCAATAATTATTGTCGGATCTTCCAGGTGAATTTTATTGAGTGCTTCACCCAGTTTTTCGTCATCACTTTCACTATGTGCCTTGATAGCCGTGCGGTATTTTGGCGCGGGAAACTTAACACCTTCATACCTCCAGTCATTCCCCGGAACATTCAGAGTATGATCTGTCTTTGTATTCTTCAGCTTTACAAATGCTCCGATATCACCGGTATGAAGCTCCGGAACTCTTGTCCTGTTTTTACCTGCACAGACATATAGCTGTGATAATCTCTCTTTAACACTATTGTTGCTGTTTACAACATCAAGGTTCTCAGTAACTTTACCGGAATAAACCCTGAAATAGTTTATTTCACCTATATGCTCCTCTATTGATGATTTGAATACATATACTGAGGCAGGTCCGGCAGGATTCGGTTTTACTTCATTCCCCTTGCTGTTAACAGGAGCCGGCATATCGTTTATAGAAGGAGCTTCGCTGATAATGAACTCCATCAGACGATCTACACCTATGTTGTTTTTAGCCGATATACAGAAAACCGGGAACATTCCCCTTGTAACGATTCCTTTGGCAATTCCTTTTCTTATTTCTTCTTCTGAAAGCGAATCATTTGAAAAGAAAAGCTCCATCAGAGCTTCATCACTCTCAGCAGCTTTCTCGACGAGTGCACTATGAAGTTCATCAGCTTTATCTTTTTGTTCAGCCGGGATATCAACGACCTTGACAGCTCCGCCCTCTTTCGGATACTGGAGCATCTTCATTTTAAGGACATCGATAATCGAGTTAAATCCAACGCCCTCATTAACAGGATATTGAACCAGAATGACACTGCCGCCAAACCGTTCCTTCAACATCTCTATCGATTTTTCAAAGTTGGCTTTTTCATGATCCAGACCATTGATAACCAGTATAAGAGGTTTATGAACTTTTTCCGCATGGCGGAAATGAATTTCAGTTCCAACTTCAACACCGTTCTGAACATTGATAGTCATTACAGCAGCATCAGTTGCATACAGTGACGAAATAACACCACCACTGAAATCATCAAGACCCGGTGTATCTAGTATATTGATTTTCTTATTCTGAAATTCGGCATAAAGAACTGTTGAAAAGATTGAGTTTCCGTTCTCATGTTCTATCGGGTGATAATCGGAAGTAGTGTTTTGCCCTTCGATTGTGCCTCTTCTTTCAATAACTCCGCCGTTGAAGAGCATAGCCTCACCGAGAGTTGTTTTTCCTGATCCGGAGTTTCCCAGGAGAGCAATGTTCTTTATCTGGTCCGTCTGGTATGTTTTCATAATTGTCTGGATATTATATTATACTTATTTATTATATACTGTAATTTGGAGTGGACAAAAATAATAATTTTTTAAAAACAGTATAAGAAAGGGATCATAATTACAAATTTTTTATTTTCTTTGCACCAGTTTTTTGAAATACAGGAGTACCGGTTTTTCTTTCACCCGTAAGTTTACAAAATGTTTTCGCAGGGAAAGATCGGGAAGGAACCTGTTAATAACTTACATTTTAAAGTAAGAGATTTTGTTTTAAAAAATGTTTATAAGGCTGATTATTGGCAGTAATCAGATGTAATAAACGTATACGATATATTGTTTTAAAAAATATGCTGGACTTGTTTGTAAATTTAGAAATAAAAACAATACCTTTGCAAACCATTTTTTTAAGTAAAAATTAATGCTAAAATAATTGGATATATGCCGACAATACAGCAGTTAGTAAGAAAAGGCAGGAAAAAACTGGTAGACAAAAGTAAAGCTCCTGCTTTGGATTCATGTCCTCAGAGAAGGGGCGTTTGTGTGCGTGTTTATACAACCACACCAAAGAAGCCTAATTCAGCAATGAGGAAGGTAGCCAGGGTAAGGCTTACCAACCAGAAGGAAGTTAATGCTTATATTCCGGGGGAAGGCCACAACTTGCAGGAACACTCCATCGTACTTATCAGGGGAGGCAGGGTGAAAGATCTTCCGGGTGTTCGTTACCACCTGGTTCGTGGTGCTCTCGACACATCAGGAGTTGATGGGCGTACCCAGAGAAGATCAAAGTATGGTGCAAAAAGACCAAAAAAATAACACTTAAAGAAATAAGATAATGAGAAAGTCAAAACCAAAGAAGAAAATTCTGTTACCGGATCCAAAATACCACGATCCCTATGTAACAAGGTTTGTGAATAATCTTATGTATAGTGGTAAAAAGAACCTTGCTTATCAAATTTTGTATGACTCTCTTGAGATAGTGGGAGATAAATTTAAGAGTGAAGGGAAAAGTCCGCTTGAAATTTTCAAGCAGGCTCTTGATAATGTTACACCCCAGGTTGAAGTAAAAGCCCGCAGGGTTGGAGGCGCAACTTTCCAGGTACCAATGGAAATCCGGGCCGACAGGAAAGTAAGTATCAGCATGAAGAATATGATCTCTTTTGCAAGAAAAAGAACAGGTCATTCAATGGCTGAACGACTTGCAGCAGAACTTATGGCCGCTTATAAACTTGAAGGCGGAGCTTATAAGAAAAAAGAAGATACCCACAGAATGGCAGAAGCTAACAAAGCTTTTGCTCATTTCAGGTTTTAATTGAATATCAGCGCAGCAGTATAACAGTGAGATGGATAAAAACCTGAAATATACCAGAAACATCGGAATCATGGCTCATATCGATGCCGGTAAGACCACTACAACAGAACGTATTCTGTTTTATACCGGTCGTACACATCGGATGGGTGAAGTACATGATGGAAATGCTCAGATGGACTGGATGATTCAGGAGCAGGAAAGAGGTATCACCATTACCTCTGCCGCAACTACTACCTACTGGAAATACAGGGAAGACGAATACAAAATCAATATTATTGATACCCCCGGACATGTTGATTTTACTGTTGAAGTTGAAAGGTCACTGAGAATTCTTGATGGTGCAGTTGCGGTTTTCTGTGCAGTAGGAGGAGTTGAACCTCAGTCGGAGACTGTCTGGAGGCAGGCTAATAAATATGGTGTACCCAGAATTGCTTTTATAAATAAAATGGACCGGGCCGGAGCTGATTTTTTCAGTGTGGTTCAGCAGATAAAAGATAAGCTCGATGCCAATCCGGTACCTGTTCAGATACCTATTGGTTCAGAGGAACATTTCAAAGGTGTAGTCGACCTTATTCAAATGAAGGCTATTGTCTATTATGACAATGATATATCCGGAACAAAGTTTGAGGTTGAAGAAATTCCGGAAAACCTTCTGGAAGAGGCAGATGAATGGAGAGGGAACCTTATAGAATCTGTTGCCGATGTTGATGATACTCTTCTTGAAAGATATCTTGAAGATCATGATTCAATTACCGGAGATGAAGTTCTTACAGCTCTCAGGAAATCTGCAATACATGGCCTTGCTGTTCCGGTTATTTGCGGATCAGCATTTAAAAACAAAGGTATTCAGAGCCTTCTCGATTCTGTAGTTGCTTTTCTACCGTCACCTGTTGATATAGGTGCTGTTACAGGTGTCGATCCCAGAAATGATAATGAAATAAAACGCGAGCCTGACGAAGATGAACCATTTGCAGCTCTGGCGTTTAAAATAGCTACTGATCCTTTTGTTGGCAGACTGGTCTTCCTTCGTATTTATTCAGGAGTTCTTCATTCCGGAGATACAGTTCTGAATGTACGAACCGGGAAGAGAGAACGGATTAACCGTTTGTTCCAGATGCATGCAAACAAACAGATTCCGAAAGAAAGTATTTCGGCCGGAGATATCTGTGCCGGGGTGGGTTTTAAGGACCTCAAAACCGGAGATACTATCTGTGCTATTAATAAGCCGATATTGCTTGAATCGATGGATTTTCCGGAACCGGTTATTGGTGTTGCAATTGAGCCTAAAACACAGGCAGATATCGATAAACTGTCAATGGCACTCAATAAACTTGCTGAAGAAGATCCGACATTCCAGGTAAGAATTGATCCCGACAGCGGGCAGACAATTATCCATGGCATGGGAGAATTGCACCTGGAAATACTCATTGACCGTCTGAAGAGGGAATTTAAAGTTGAATGTAACCAGGGTGTTCCCCAGGTTGCTTACAAAGAGGCCCTTACAACAACTGCAGAATTTCGTGAGGTATTTAAGAAACAGACAGGTGGCAGGGGAAAATTTGCAGATATCTCTGTTTCACTGATGCCGGCTGATGATGGCATAAGAGGCCTTCAGTTCATTAATGAAGTTAAAGGCGGAAATATTCCCAGGGAGTATATACCATCAGTAGAAAAAGGTTTCCGTGAGGCAATGGCTAACGGACCTCTGGCAGGATTCCCACTCGACAGCCTCAAAGTAGTACTTAAAGACGGTTCATACCATCCGGTTGATTCCGATGCGCTTTCATTTGAAATTGCCGCAAAACAGGCATTCAGGAAATATGCAGGTAAATGCAATCCTGTTATTCTTGAACCAATCATGTCGACAGAGGTTGTTACCCCTGAAGAATATGTTGGCGATGTTATTGGCGATTTCAACAGAAGAAGAGGCAAGGTGGAAGGTATGGAATCGAAAGCAGGTTCCAGGGTTGTAAAAGCAAAAGTACCTCTGGCCGAAAAATTCGGTTATGTTACAGTACTTCGAACCCTTACCTCCGGTAGAGCAACTTCAACTATGGAGTTTTCTCATTACGAAGAGGTGCCTGCAGAAATAGCAAACAGAATTGTGGAAATTACAAAAGGAAAAATTCTTTAAAGAGATGAGTCAGAAAATCCGTATCAAACTGAAATCTTACGATCATAATCTGGTGGATAAGTCCGCTGAAAAGATTGTGAAAACAGTAAAATCTACTGGTGCAGTGGTAAGTGGTCCGATTCCCCTTCCAACCCACAAAAAGATTTATACAGTTCTTCGTTCCCCGTTTGTAAACAAAAAAGCCAGAGAGCAATTTCAGCTTTCATCTTATAAGCGGTTGCTTGACATTTACAGCTCGACCCCAAAGACTATCGACGCTCTGATGAAACTCGAGCTTCCAAGCGGAGTAGAAGTAGAAATTAAAGTGTGAAACCAGTAAAGTTATAATAAAATGCAGGGATTAATTGGAAAAAAGGTAGGAATGACCTCCGTTTTTAATGAAGATGGAAAGAATATTCCTTGTACTGTACTGCAGGCAGGTCCATGTGTGGTAACACAGATCAAAACAAAAGAGAAGGACGGTTATTTTGCTGTACAGCTTGGTTTCGATGATAAGAAGGAAAAGCATACTACCAAAGCTGAACTTGGACATTTCAAAAAGGTCAGTACAACTCCCAAGAGGAAACTTATCGAGTTTACGGGTTTTGTTGAAGGACAAGTAAAGGAAGGCGAAGTGCTCACAGCTGAACTATTCAGGCCCGATAACTGGGTTGATGTGAGAGGCTGGTCAAAAGGAAAAGGATTCCAGGGTGTCGTAAAACGTCACGGTTTTAGTGGCGTTGGCGGACAAACCCACGGACAACATAACAGGGGCAGAGCACCAGGTTCTCTCGGTGCTTCATCATTCCCTTCAAGAGTATTGCCAGGTATGAGAATGGCAGGCCGTACCGGAGGGGATAAAGTGATATCAATAAGTATGAGAGTCATCAAACTTATGGCTGAGAGTAATTTAATTATTGTTAAAGGATCAGTTCCCGGTCCAAAAGGTGGTTACGTAATAATTACAAAATAATGGAATTAGCAATTCTTAATATTGATGGTAAGGAAACCGGAAGAAAAGTTAACCTTAACGATTCAATTTTCGGTATTGAGCCTAACGACCACGCCATTTATCTGGATACAAAACAGTTCCTTGCAAATCAGAGACAGGGTACTCACAAATCCAAAGAACGTGGCGAGGTGGCTGGTAGTACCAGGAAAATCAAAAGACAAAAAGGAACCGGTACTGCACGTGCAGGAAGCATAAAGAACCCTCTTTTCCGGGGAGGAGGCCGTATATTCGGCCCGAACCCCAGATCCTACGGATTCAAGCTTAATAAAAAGGTTAAACAATTAGCCAGGAAATCGGCGCTTTCATATAAAGCCTCAACAAATAATATTATTATTCTGGAAGACTTCTCATTTGAGGCTCCTAAAACAAAGGAGATGATAAAAATGGGCAATAACCTGAATATTGGTAAGAAAAAATTATTATTTGTTTTATCGGAACAAAATAAAAATATATATTTGTCATCCCGAAATGTAAATGGGGTTGAAGTTATAATTGCCGGAGAATTAAGCACTTACAAAATAATGAAAGCTTCAACACTAATACTTGTGGAGAGTGCAGTTGACGTTTTGCAGGCGACTTTTGAAAACTAGTAAATTTTGAGTGATGAATATTTTGCTTAAACCAATTGTAACGGAAAAGATGACAAGCCAGGGCGATAAATTCAATCGCTATGGTTTTCTCGTTGCTAAAAACGCAAATAAATTGCAGATTAAGAAAGCTGTTGAGGAACTGTATGGGGTGAATGTCGAATCGGTTAATACCTTACGTTATGGCGGGAAAATTAAAACCCGTAATACAAAATCAGGATTACTGGTCGGAAAAACATCAGCTACAAAAAAAGCTGTTGTTACCCTTGCAGAAGGGAATAAAATAGATTTCTATAGCAATATTTAATAACCTATATGGCAGTCAGAAAGATCAAACCTGTAACACCAGGTCAACGACACAAAATCGCAAGCACTTTTGAGACTCTCACAAGTGCAACGCCGGAGAAATCCTTACTTCGACCGCATAGAAAATCCGGAGGAAGGAATGTTAACGGCAAACAGACTATGAGATACATCGGAGGCGGTCATAAAAAGATGTACAGGGTTATCGATTTCCTGAGGGAAAAAGATGGCATGCATGCAACAGTGAAAACAATCGAATATGATCCTAACAGGTCATCAAGGATTGCACTTGTTATTTATGAAGATGGGGAGAAAAGGTATATAGTTGCTCCGACAGGACTTCAGTGCGGACAGAAAATTATGTCAGGGAAAGAAGCTACTCCTGAAGTAGGGAACACATTGTTTCTCAATGATATTCCATTGGGAACCATTGTCCACAATATAGAACTTAAGCCGGGAAAAGGCGGAGCAATTGCAAGAAGTGCAGGAACATATGCACAACTTTCAGCCCGTGATGGTAAATATGCTACTATCAAACTTCCTTCGGGGGAAACAAGACTGATCCTTACTACATGTCGTGCTACAATAGGAACTGTCTCTAATCCTGATCATAACCTGGAGAGATCTGGTAAGGCAGGCCGTTCACGCTGGCAGGGTCGCCGTCCGAGAGTAAGAGGTGTTGTTATGAACCCGGTTGATCACCCGATGGGAGGTGGTGAAGGTAGAGCTTCCGGCGGACATCCAAGATCACGCAAAGGAATACCTGCAAAAGGTTTCAAAACCCGCGACAAGAAGAAATACTCCGCAAAACATATTATTGAAAGAAGGAAAAAATAACTGATATATTATGACTAGATCTATTAAAAAAGGCCCTTTCATTGATTTTAAACTAGATAAGAGAGTTCTTGAAATGAACGAGGGACAAAAGAAATCAGTGCTCAAGACCTGGTCGAGGAGATCGGTGATCTCACCCGACTTTGTCGGACATACTATAGCAGTTCATAACGGGAACAAGTTTATCCCCGTTTACATTACCGAGAATATGGTAGGCCATAAGTTGGGAGAATTTGCGCCTACCCGTACTTTCAGAGGACACTCTGGTAATAAATAATAAGTAATGTAAACATTGGAAAACGTTTAGAAATGGGTGCAAGAAAAAGAAATACAGCTGAACAGAAAAAGGAGGCCACAAAAAACACTTACCAGGCTATCCTTAGAAATTGTCCTACTTCCCCGCGGAAGATGAGACTGGTTACCGGTCTGATAAGCGGAAAAGAGGTAAACAAAGCACTTGATATCCTCAGGTTCAGTCCCCAGGAGGCATCACGCAGATTGGAAAAGCTGCTCCTTTCGGCAATTGCCAACTGGCAGTCAAAAAATGAAGGTGTAAGAGTTGAAGAAAGCAAACTCTTTGTAAAAAAGATTAGTGTTGACGGAGGCCGCGCCTTGAAAAGACTGCAGACAGCACCACAGGGAAGAGCTTACAGGGTAAGAAAAAGATCAAACCATGTAACACTGGTTCTCGACAGTATGAATAAGGAAGTTGAAAAAACAACAAAATAGAATAGATGGGACAAAAAGTAAATCCGATAGGTAACAGATTAGGCATAATCAAAGGATGGGATTCAAACTGGTACGGTGGAAAAGATTTTTCCGGAAAACTGGTTGAAGACACAAAGATCAGGGAATATCTGAACGCCAGGCTTGCAAAAGCCAG
>JBGOZX010000033.1:0-31301 GCA_041480425.1 Bacteroidia bacterium | reverse complement strand
GTTATGTTATATGTATTCTATGGTAGTAAATATTTAATAGTACTATTATAATCACAATCAGAATTTATCTATTTGGATATTATTAAAAAAACAAAAAATGAAAGTGTAACAATTCTAATATTTAAAACTATGCTTTATCAAAATCTTAAATTCGCTTTTCGCTATATATTCAGTAATAAAATTTATAGTGCGCTTAATCTTACCGGATTACTGTTTGGACTGGCATTAAGCCTTATTGTTTACCTGATTATTTACCAGGAGATCAGCTATGACCGGTTTCATCAGAATATCAAACAGATTTACCAGGTTATGCGATATGAAAAGAAGGAAACAGGTTCCTCGATATGGTGGGAAGTATCTGATCAGACTGCAAATGCTTTAATACAGAAGGTACCAGAATTCGAGGCTGTTACGAGAATTCCATCAGTACCGCCACCTTCACTCATGACTAACGGTCAAAGTCTGAATGATGCAGGTATTTATGCTGATCAGAATCTTTTTAAGCTCTTCAGTTTTGAGCTTATAAAAGGTAACCCTGAAGATGTGCTGGAAACCGCGAATAATATTGTAATATCTGAAAGTCTTGCAGCGAAATATTTTCCGGAAAAAGATCCAATAGGAAAAATCATCAATACCCAGGGAACTCCCCAACAAATCTTCACTGTTGCAGGAATTATGAAAGATATTCCTGTAAAATCAACATTACAATTTGACTATATTATCCCATGGCAGAATTTTTCTTCAGAATATCTTTCCGTTGAAGATAGCCGGAATGAAAATTTACTTCGCGTATATGTCAAACTGAATCCAAGATCACTTCCGACTGCTGTTAATGAGAAAATCTTATCATTGTCTTCAGAATCCGACTTTAAAAAAGATACGGAATTGTTTATATTTCCTTTTTCCAAAGTGCATATACTGCCCGTTAAATACAAGGATGCAACCGGAGGAGGGATGATTGGTGCGATCGTCGGATTAAGTATCCTGGGATTCCTTATCTTGTTTGTTGCTTGTGTGAATTATACCAACCTCGCAACAGCTTTATCTTTAAAACGCGCTAAAGATACCGGTGTTAAGAAAATCTTTGGTTCCAGCAGGCGGAGCCTTTCCTTACAGTTTTTGCTTGAATCATTTATTCTTTCATTTACTGCAATGATCCTTGGTCTGATCATGGCTAATCTGCTTGTTCCATCTTTTAACCGGTCTTTCAACTGGAATCTGATGGTCCAGTTTTCAGATCCTGTAATGATGGCGGGTTTGGTAGCAATTTTGATCATTACCACTCTTCTTTCAGGCGTTTACCCGGCTTTTTATCTGTCACGGCTAAATCCGTTACAGATACTAAAAGGTTCTGATACAAAAGGAAGAAAAAATACCGGGCTAAGAAAAGTACTGGTAATCATCCAGTTTTTCTTTGCCATATTTCTTAGTATAATCTCAATAACATGCATAAAACAGATAAACTATATAAAAAACAGGGATCTGGGGGTGAAAATTGATAATATGATCATGTTCAGGCTGAACCAGAACTTACTAAGGTACAGTCAGCCGATAAAAGATGAAATTTCCAGGCTTTCATCAGTTGAAAATATCACATTCACCTCCCAGAATCCCTTATTAATATGGAGCGAAACCACAGAAATCGATTATGATGGAAAAGGAAGCGAAGAACTACCGGCATTTTCATTTATTGAGGTTGATTTTGATTTTATTAAAACTTTGGGGTTGAAAATGACCGATGGACGTGATTTTGACAGATCAATTTATACAGATTCATCAAACTTGATCATAAACGAAAAAGCTGCCAAAGCTCTTGGTACCAGTGGCGCTGTTGGAAGCAGAATAAGTTTTGCAAAAAAAGAGGGAACCGTAATCGGCGTAACAAACGATTATCATATGACTCACATGAACTTCCCAATCAAGCCGTTAATAATAACCTGCAATAAAAGTTCTTATTCACAGGCACTGGTGAAATTCAGGTCCGGTATGACTGAGTCCGGGACCGGTGAAGTCAGAAAGCTCCTTGAAAAATTTGATAAGGACTTGGAAATAAATTTTATTAAAATGACAGATGCGTTTGAAAATATTTATAAAGACAACATTTTTAAAATCGGTAAGCTTTCAGTAATATTCTCATTCCTTGCGTTGTTGATTGCATGCCTGGGATTAATAAGTTTATCAATGTTTAATGCTGAGCTGCGAACCAGGGAGATCGGTATTCACAGAGTACATGGTGCAGGTGTAATAAGGATAATAAAAATGTTGACATTTGAATATATTTACAAGGTGTTTTTCAGCCTTATCTTTGCTATCCCTGCAGGATATCTGGTTATAAACAAACTATTTTCAAGAACTGCATATCATACAGATCTCTCTTTCACGATATTTCTGCTTGCCGGTGCGATCGTATTGTTTATTGCATTCTGTACGGTAGGCTGGCAGGCATACAGATTAGCCTTAAAAAATCCGGCTGAAACATTGAAATATGAATAAACGGCGCAAAAGTATAAGCTGCTAAACTCTTGCTTGCGGGTTGTCAATCATGGTATTACACAGAAGATCTATACACCTGTCAGTAGATAAGTTCCGAAATCTCGTCTTTTGCCATCTTTATCCTGTGCGCAGCGACAGTATGATCAGTCAGATCAAATGCTCCATGGATTCTTTTATGGAAGAAGATAGTGGAAGTTAGGTTTAAAGGATAGTTTTCATTTTCAAAAAGATGAAGAAGTACTTCTGTTTCGTCTGCTGACCTCCTGTTAATTATGACCATCCCTTTTGAACTTTCCAATCCTGATTCGAAAGAGACGGCATAAATGCCGGTTGCAGGTAAAAGTTTACATTCTTCTGTCAGAGGGATTTTAACCAGTGAAAGCGGATAAAGAGGATTTTCGTACCTGTATCTTACAGGTTTTCCCATAATTATATAATAATGATCAAGATAAGCATTTGCTCTTTGAATAAATCCTTCACTTATGGCCTTCCGGATCTTTGTTGAGCTGACAGTCTCATGCTGCACCTCCTGCGCAGGTATCTCCTCTGTTTCAAAGTTGTATTTCTCACGTAGTGTCCAAAGTTGCCTGTAGTCGCCCTCTTGGTTGAAACCAAAGTGATGGTTGAATCCAACAACAATAACCCTTGCATTCAATATCCCATGAAGGTAATCCCGTACAAACTGTTCACTTGTAATTTTCGAAAAGTCCCTGGTGAATTCGATAATAATAACATTATCAAGACCAGCCTTTTCCAGAAGTTCAAGCTTTTCTTCTTTAGAATTAATGAGTTTAAGATCCTTTCCGGCGGTATCGGGATACAGCACTTTTCTGGGATGAGGGTCAAAAGTAATGAGCACCGATTCACCATCGTGCTTTTCGGCAAGCATTTTTAACCTGTTGAGTATTGTTTTATGTCCTATGTGGACCCCATCAAACAATCCCGTGGTTACAACCGGATTTCTAATGATCTTCGCTTCTTCAAAGCTTCTGAAAATATTCATGTAGTAACCCGTAGCCTAGAATTTGTTTTCCTTTACAAAATATGCGACTTTCTCAATGGAAGTAATCATATCATATTCTTCAAGATAAACTCCCGATGGCACATTGAGAGGAATAGTTGTATAATTGAGAATACCCTTAATACCAAAACGGACTGTCTCCTCTGCTATCTCTCTGGCAAAATCGGCAGGTACAGTAAGAATTGCAGTCTTAATATCAAGCTCCCCGATAATCTTTTCCATATCCTGGTATGGATAGCATCTGACACCGGATATCACTTTGTTTATCTTTTGAGGGTCATTATCGAATGAAGCTACAAGGTTAAGCTTTGATCTTTTCCCCTTAAAATAGCCAGCTACGGCTCTTCCAAGGTTTCCAATACCAATAATAGCCACATTCATACTCTCTTCCGAATCAATGATCTTTCCGATTGTCTCAATCAGTTCTCTGACGTCGTATCCCTTCCTGAGAACACTTGAGTAACCTATGAGCATCAAGTCACGTCTCACCTGAACGGCGGTGATGTGAAGAAGAGCTGCAAGATCATGAGAAAAGATAAAGTTTCTTTTTTCATTAAGGCATCCAAGAAGTGTTCTTCTGTATTCGCTGAGCCTTTCTACTGTTTTTCCAGGTAATGTAATCATATTCTTCAGGTTATGTTTATTTGTTTTTTTGGAAGCCGTACTGTGAATTTTGTTCCTGCATCAGGTTTGCTTTCAACTGCAATAGTTTTGTAACCTGCTTTCTCAATGTTAAATACTATCTGAAAAAGATAATCAGGATCATCATCAGCCACCAGTATCGTAAAGTCACTCTTCTTCATTTATGGCAAATTTCTTATAAATCTTTAAATCATGGAGTTAATATGATAAATATGAGTTACTTCTTTTTAATCTAACCCACCCCTCGCCCCTCCAAGGAGGGGAATCTGAAGTATTTATCCTTTTCTCCCACTCTCCCACTCTCCTATTCTTTCCTCCTGGGCAATACTATCTTAAAACTCGTACCTGTTGATCCCTTTGCAGGATCGGTATTCGATTCAACAGTAATCTGCCCCTTGTACCCTAGCTGCAAACCTTTGTGCAATTACCACAGGCAATACACCTTTCATCAATAACCTCAGCCTGACCTCCTATAATCCGGATTGCCTTTGCAGGACATTCCCTGATGCATGTATAGCAGGTACGGCAAAGCTCCTTTATTTTGTAAACCAACATATCCTTAAACCATTCTATATAAAGTCATAATGCATTTTCGATCACAATAGTACATTTCTTTTCTCAAAATGGGTATGAAATATCTTTTTATCAGCAATTCCATTGTTCTCCTTTATAAATTTCTCATAGAGATTTATCAATGAAGGTGATTTACAGGGGAGACTTATCGCTTCAGTTTCATCGGTCAGATAAACAAGTTTCGATCTGCTCTTAAGATCTTCCTTTGAGGAGCTGAAAGACAGACCTGCACCATGAACACACCCTCCCGGACATGTCATAACCTCAACCAGATCATATTTTTCACCTGAAGCAATGGATGCTTTTAATTTTTCAAGACCTGTAAGACCATCAACTACTGCTACCCTGACCTCATTTTCACCAATCTGAATTCCTATCTCCCTGAATGAACCTGATGAACGGAGCTTTTTAAATAACGGTTTATCAGCCTCTTTTCTTAATAACTTATAATGAAGTAACCTTATAACTCCTTCTGCGAGCCCCCCCGAAACCTCAGCAAGCACGGCAGAGGAACTCCTTCCGGACATAGGGTCGTCTGCTTGTTCCTTTTCAATATTTGTGACATCGATCCCGTATAATCTTATAAGTCGCGCAAGCTCACGAACTGTCAGAACCGAATCAACATCACTGATACCCTTCCTCATCATTCCGTCGCGTCGTGCCTCAAATTTCATTGCCATACATGGGGTAACTGAAACTGAAAAAATCTGTTCAGGCTGTACTCCCAGCTGGTCAGCAACAACTGTTTTAACAAGTACTCCTGCAATCTGTTGCGGTGATTTGACCGTTGAGAGTTGTGGAATAAGTGAAGGTAAAAACTGTTCAGCATATTTTACCCAGGCGGGGCATGCTGTGATATACAAAGCCCCATCAGCTTTATTTTCAATCCGTTCCGAAAGCTGATCAGTAAGCTCAGAAATACAGACATCAGTGGCGGTACCTGTAGTAAAAACTTTATCAAATCCGATTTTACGCAATATAGCGTTTAGAATCCTATCGAATTCCCTGTTATATTTCATCCTGAGCTCTTCAGAGATCCCGGCAGAAACAAGAGGGGAATATTGAATTACTTTTATTATGTCGGGCTTATTCAGGTATTCCTGAACCTCGGTAATACTATGTTTTTCATGGAGAGCTCCGGTGGGACAAACCAGAACACACTGACCGCATTGTACACAGCTCGAAAAGTTGAAATCCCTGTCCATTGCTGCTCCAATATGCGTTTGCTTACCCTTGTTAATAAAGTCGATTGACGTTGAGGTTATAACCTCTTCACACACCCTCACACATCTTCCGCACAGGATACATTTTGACTGTTCTCTTACAATAGCAGGACTTGACTGATCGAGATGTGGTTTTATCTTTTTCCCTCTGATGCGCCTTTCCCTGATATTCAGCTCTTCAGAAAGCCTTTGTAATTCACAGTTAAGGTTTCTGTCGCAATAGAGGCAATCGTCGGGATGGTTTGAAAGAAGAAGCTCCACAATGGTTTTTCTTGCGGCAATGACCCTCGGGGAATGAGTTTTTATTTTCATCCATTCCTCAACAGGCTGGGAACATGCGGTTACAAGTCTTTCCCGACCATCTACTTCAACGACGCACATCCGGCAGGCACCTGTAGGAGTAAAATCCTTCATCCTGCAAAGGGTAGGTATTATAATACCATTGCGGTTAAGAGCCGATAAGATAGTCTCACCCTTTTCTGCTTTGATCTTTTTATTATTTACCTGTATAGTAAAGAGCATAAAGGCTATTTAACTGAAATTGCACTGAACTTACATACATCAAAACATATACCACAGCCTATACATTTATCTTCAACGATAAAAAATGGCTGAAGTCTTGTTCCGTAGATAGCATTAACCGGGCACTTGGCAGCGCAGACTGTACAACCTGTACATTTATCAACATCAATCGAAAATGACCTTAATCCCCTGCATTTATTTGCCCGGCATTTCCTGTCAAATATATGTTCCTCAAATTCCTCTCTGAAATTCTTAAGGGCACTAATAAAAGGATTTGGTGCCTTTTGTCCGAGCCCGCATAAGGAGGTATCCTTCATCACCGCTGAGATGGTTTCCAGTTGCATCACTCCTTTAAATCGTTCAAGAGTTGTACCAGAGTCATCATTATCAGGCTTTCTTATAACGCCTTCAAGTATTTCGAGCATTCTGCTGGTACCCTCGCGGCAAGGAATACATTTACCGCAACTTTCATTACGGATGAATTCCATATAGAACCTGACAAGATCAACCATACAGGTTGTTTCATCAATAATAACGAACCCGCCGGCACCCATACCAATGCCTCTTTCTTTCATAGCATCAAAATCAACAGGAGTATCGAGGTTATCGGAAGTAATGAAAGTGCCTGATGCTCCGCCAAGCTGTATGGCTTTAAATTCCTTCCCGTCTTTAATCCCGTCAGAAATATCTTCAAGGATTGATTTAAGGGTTGTACCCATTTCTACCTCCACTACGCCAGACATCCGGCCTCTTCCTGCTATAGCAAAAACCTTGGTACCAGGGCTCGATTCTGTTCCCAGGCTACGGAACCATTCAGGACCATTCTGCATAATAAGCGGAACATTCATCAGGGTCTCTACATTGTTTATTACAGTTGGTTTGCCGGATAATCCTGCTGTTGTCGGGTAAGGAGGTTTAAGCTGTGGCATTCCCCTCTTACCTTCAAGGCTGTTAATCAGGGCTGTCTCCTCACCACAGACAAAAGCTCCGGGCTCTTTTCTGATCACAATATCAAGATTATATCCGCTCGAGAAAATATTATGACCAAAAAGACCATAATCCCTTGTCAGATCAATAGCTTTCTGAAGCCTGATACGGGCATGATCGGAACCAGATCTTAAATAAATTATTGCATTTGAGGCACCTATGGCATAGGAAGCTATTGCAATACCTTCAATCAGTCGATGAGGATCACTTTCCAGAATTGTCCGGTCAGTAAATGCACCGGGGTCACTTTCCTTGGCATTGCAGATAAGGTACCTTGCGTTCGAGCTTGTATTCAGGGCTTGTTTCCATTTCAATCCGGTCAGGTACCCACCTCCGCTCCTGCCTCTCAGCCCGCTTTTCTCAATGATGCTGCAAACCTCTTCAAAAGTATAATGCCTTATAGTTTTTACATAGGCACGGTATCCTCCCCTGGCTATGTATTCTTCGATGCTTTCAGGATCGTAACATCCGCAATTGTTGAGAATGACCCTGTTCTGGCCGGCAAAAAATGGCAGGTCATTTATGAAAGGAATACCAGGCCATAACTCAATACCTTTTGAACCTGACTGACCTGCCAGATACTCTTCATTGATATCGTTATGAAATACACCGTTTAGCAATGGCTCAACTTTTTCCTCTGTAATATTCCTGAAAAACAACTTATTTTTTCCCGGGATCTGGATACAGACAAGAGGTTCAAAATTTGATGGTCCTGTGCAACCGACTCTGACAACCATTGCATCAGGCTCATTATCATTTATATATGCCTGTATTGCAGTGTGGGTTTTTTCAGATCCCGAAATTATACTGCTTGTCCCGGATGAAACATGTATGACCGGGATATTGGTTTTTTCCCTGCATACCTTTTGCAAAACCTTATCCGTTTCCGGCGGCAGGGTATCGGATTCAAATAACAGAACCTTCTCAATAAGGAATGTCTTTAAACCTCCCATTCAGGCATTTTCTAAAATGTACTTCATTTTACTTAAAAGATCGGATAGCTGTTCAGGTTTAACGTGTGTATGATATTCCCCGTTCATTGAGATAACCGGACCATTATTACACCCACCCATGCATGAAACTATCTCGTAGCTGAAATTGCCGCTTCTGGTTGTTTGGCCAGGTCCCACACCTGTCTCTTCCTTTATTTTGTCAATAACCGATTGTGAACCATTTAAAAAACAGGAGGTGCCATGACAAATTCTAATATGTACTTTCCCGGAAGGAAAAAACCTGAACTGGTCATAAAATGTTGCAAGCCCATAGATCTTTGTCGTACTTAATCCTAAGTGACTACCAACTTTCACTATTGCCTCTTCCGAAAGATAATCTGAATCTTCCATTATCTCCTGCAACAGCGGTATAAGATCTTCACGCCTGCCTTGTTTATACTTTTTAAGAATAATGTCAAGATTTGTTCCCATACTGATAACACAGTAATTATTACTCAAATATAATTTATTTTATTGTTAATAAATAAACATTGTTATTTAATTAACAATTGAAGTAAGAAAATTTATAAAATTAAATTGATTATTATCTCACTGATTATAAATATATTATGAAATAATTATATAATTACAGTAATTATATCAAGTTAACCTTATCTATAAAAGGGGCAAATCTTCTGTCAAACAAGTGCCATAAAACCTCAAACCAGAGTGAAAGTGGCACGAAAATAATTATTGCTTTTGAGGTTGTTGTTTTTTTATGAACAGAAAAAGTGATGGGCCGGAGAATTGAGATGCAAATATGTCTTGGCAGTTCCTGTTTTTCAAGAGGGAACAAGGAAGTTGTAATGTACATTAAGGAATATCTGAGGAAAAACCATCTTGATGACAGGATTAAATTCAACGGGGCACGATGTATGGGCCTTTGCAGCAATGGTCCTAATCTGAAGATTAATGAAAGGATCATCGAAGGAGTAACCCATTCTAAGATAGAAGTTATCCTGGAGAAAGAATCTGACAATTTTAAATAACCTAACATATTGGTAATCAGTATGAACGACAGAAAACCAGTTTTTTATATAAACGACGAAAAATGCAGAAATTCCTACTCATGCCTTCGCGTCTGTCCGGTTAATGCAATTGAGGTCAGACCTCAGAAGGATCATCCCTCTATTCTTCCCCAGAGATGTATTGGCTGCGGATTATGCTTTGTTTCCTGCTCTCCGCATGCAATAAAATTCCGCGATTCAAGAGAAGAGGTAAGAAAATTGTTATCATCTGACAGGAAAACAGTTGCTCTTGTTGCTCCGAGCATTGCTTCTGAGTTTGATGATATTACTGATTACAGGAAGTTCGTGGGCATGTTAAGGCTGCTAGGCTTCGATTATGTACATGAAAACTCATTTGGCGTTGATCTTATAGCTGCTGAATATACAAAAATGTTCAGCAAAGCTGAAGGGAAATACTATATCACTGCAAATTGTCCTTCAATTGTGAAGCTTATTGAAAAATTTCATCCGGAGCTCGTTCCAAACCTTGCACCGCTTGTCTCTCCTATGATTGCCACAGCTATGGTAGTTAAAGAGTTATACGGTGAGGATATTGCCACGGTATATATAGGTCCCTGTATTGATAATAAGGATGAAACAAATCTCTACCGGTCAGGGGAGATTGTAGAAGGAGTACTCACTTTTATTGAACTCAGACAGTTATTTGACGAACTCAATATCCAGGAAAGAGTAGTCAAAATGTCAGAGTTCGATCCGCCTCACGGAAACTGGGGTGCATTGTATCCGCTTCCTGCCGGGATTATACAGGCTGGCGGGATAAAACGTGATCTGGTAACCAGTAGTGTGATTACAGCTGCGGGTAAAGAGGAAGTTCTCGAAGCAATTAATGATTTTGATAAATATATAGATACTATTCACCATCATTTCAACCTCTTTTTCTGTCATGGTTGTCTTCTTGGGCCAGGGATGGAGCATCATAATGAACGATTCAGGAGAAGAGCCCTTGTCAGGCTTTATGCTGAAAAAAGAGTTAATAAACTGGATAAAGTACAATGGCAGAAAAACATTGATAAGTGGTCAAAACTCAATTTTTTCAGAACCTTTACACCCGACGATCAGAGAATCCCTGAACCTCCGCAGGAAGCAATTAATGAGGTACTTAAAATAATCGGCAAAGAGAATCCGGATGATGAGATAAATTGCGGCGCTTGTGGGTATCAGTCATGCCATGATTTTGCCTCAACGGTTGCAAAAGGACTGGCCGTTCCTGAGATGTGTCATACTTTTAACCTGCGGAATAAACAGGAATATATTGAAACGCTGAGGCAGACAAACAAAAAACTTGCAGAAACAAAAAAAGCGCTAAAGGAATCGGAGGAACTTGCCAGAAAGGAAAAAGAGATGGCACAGAGCGCATCCGATATGATGAATAATATGCTCGAAAAGCTTCCTACAGGCGTAGTAATTGTCGACAACAATCTGAAAATTCTACATTCAAATCAAAGCTTTATAAACATCATTGGCGAAGATGCAAAAGCAATATCTGATGTTATTCCAGGGCTGGCAGGGGCTGACCTTAAAACACTTATGCCATTCAATGTTTACAACATGTTCTCCTTTGTTATTAAGGAAGACGAACCTGTTGTAAGCAAGGATATCCATTTTGAAGACAAGATGCTTAATATCTCAATCTTTCCTATCAAAAAGAACAGAATGTGCGGAGCAATAATCCGCGACCTGTATTCTCCTGAGGTTCATGGAGAAGAAGTGACCAACAGGGTAAGTGAAGTGATTGAGAAAAACCTGGAGATGGTACAGAAGATAGGTTTCCTGCTCGGAGAAGGAGCTTCTGAAACGGAACAGATGCTAAACTCAATTATTGAGTCGTATAAAACCAAAAAAAGAGGCCAGCAAAATAACCTTAAATGATTTTCTGTGAAGAGGGACTTTTATATTGAAGTAAACAGCCAGCAGAGGAACTATGATGGTGAAAGGATATCCGGTGATGTCTTTCTGAACAGATATATTAAAGAGGAAGACAGGGTTATTGCTGTACTATCGGATGGTATGGGTCATGGGGTAAAAGCAAATATCCTCGCAACGCTTACTTCTACTATGGCGCTTAATTTTACCCGGGAGCATAAAGAGATTGACCGTATTGCTGAAATAATTATGAATACCCTGCCGGTTTGCAGCGAAAGAAAAATAAGTTATTCCACATTCACAATTGTTGATATTGAGAGCAGCGGCCGTACAAACATACTTGAATATGATAATCCTTCCACAATTATCTTAAGAAGTAACCAGATCTTTGATCCTTCGTGGAAGAAGGTCGTGCTCCAGAAAGGGAAACATACCGGGAAGGTGCTTAAAACATGTTCATTTATGCCATCAAAAGAGGACAGGATCATTTTCTGCTCCGATGGCGTTTCTCAGAGCGGGATGGGAAGTGAAGCCTTTCCCTTTGGCTGGGAAAGGGACAATATCGCAATTTACGCCGCATCTCTTGTTACCAGTGAATCGTCTATTTCAGCAATGATGCTATCAGGGAAGATCGTTACAATGGCTCATAAAAACGACGACTATAAAGCCAGGGATGACATAAGCTGTGCTACTATTTATTTCCGTGAGCCCCGCAAATTACTTATATGCACTGGCCCTCCTTATGAGAAGGAAAAGGACAAGGAACTTGCCGGAAAGGTAAATGAGTACACAGGGAAAGTGATACTTTGCGGAGGAACCACAGCAGATATAGTTGCCAGAGAATTGAACAGGACAATCATCGACGAACTTATCTTCGAAGATCCGGACCTGCCTCCTGAAAGTTTTCTCGAAGGTATTGACCTGGTGACCGAAGGAATACTTACACTTCAAAAGGTAAATGAAATATTAAAAACTTATAATAACAGCGTAAGGTTAGGCAAAGGTCCTGCAGATAAGATACTCAGGCTGGTGATGGAAAGTGATGAAATTCATTTCATAATCGGAACAAGGATTAACATTGCACATCAGGATCCCAACCTTCCGGTTGACCTTGAGATACGCAGGACAGTTGTTAAACGTATTGCCAGGTTACTTGAGGAAAAATGGCTTAAGAAAGTCAGCTTTGAATATATCTAAACCCTGTCCCTGCTTTTGAGGTAGAAGATAATTCTTTCAAATAAATGTGGCTGGATATCCGGATGAGTATTATTACCAGGCAGGTAGTCCATCATTTTAACATCCGCTATCTCTGAAATATCTGGTATCGGACCCAGTGTGAAAACATCAGCAAAATAGAGTCGCCCGTAACCGGTTTCTCCATCTTTATTAACAGAATATGTTGCTACACATTCTATTGTAAAGTCAATGGCGCCTGTTTCTTCCATTAATTCTCTGCAGGCTGCATCTGCTGAAGTCTCCTTTTCCTCAATATGTCCACCGGGAATTTCCCAGGTATCTCTTTTATGGTGACGCACAAACAGCCACTTAGTATTATACCTGGCTGCAATAACCGAATAGGTAAGTATTGAATCAGGATCAAATGACGGATCAAAAAAACTAACTTCAGTCATATTAAAAAATAACAGCTGCGAATGTAGTTATTATCCTGATAAATATTAATTGAGTATTTTTACACGCTAATAATTTCCCAATGTGGCTTCTTATAATTCTGATACTTACCGAGGTACTCACCTTTATCGTTATAAGGGAGCATTTTTACGATAAATCATGGATGAGGTATTATATATCCACAACCCTCAATGCTGTCATTAGCCTCTGGCTTTGGATCCTTTGGTTTGAAGTTGCAACTTATAATGGTATTTATGATGAGCCTGGTCATATCTGGCTTCTGATGAATCTTATTGGCATGCTTTGTGCCATAGTTTTTCCAAGGATAGTGCTCAGTATTTTTCATTTTTCAGGCAGGTTTCTAAGAAGAAAGAAAGGGGGTCACAACAGGTTACTGACAAATATCGGACTGACGGTTTCATTTATTATGTTTTCCGTAATTGTAATTGGAACCCTCAAAGGGAGATTCAATTTTAAAACTGAAGATATTACTGTAAAGATCAAAGGGTTGAAAAAGAATCTTGATGGATTCAAAATTGTTCAGATTTCGGATATCCATCTGGCATCTTTCTACCATCACAAGGATGCCTTATTAAGGGTAATGGGAGAAATTAATAATTATAAACCGGACCTGATAATAAACACCGGGGATTTTGTGAGTTACGGCTGGCGTGAATTTGACCGGTCCGATACTATCCTACGGGTTGCAAAAAGCAGGTATGGGAACTACGCAGTAATGGGCAATCATGATTTCGGTACATACCATCCATATTTTACTGAAGCGGACAAGGAAAATAATGTACTCTTAATGAATCAGCTAATAGCATCTTCTGGCTACAAGGTCCTGAATGATGAGTTCACCATAGTCAATGTTGGCGATGCGAAAATTGCACTGATTGGTGTTATAACAATGGGTACATTCCCTAAAATCATTTATGGTGATCTTAACAAAGCGATAAATGGTATTGATAGTGTTGATCTTAAAATACTTCTTAGTCACGACCCTAACCACTGGGAAAAAGAGGTTAAAGGGAAAACCGATATTGGGATTACTTTATCCGGGCATACCCACGGCATGCAAATGGGAATACTTACAAAAAAATTCAAATGGAGTCCTTCAAAATATTTTTACCCCCGGTGGAACGGACTTTACCGTGAAGGAGATCAGTTTTTGGCAGTCAACCGAGGTCTTGGTACACTTGTCATTCCCTTCAGGATATGGATGCCCCCGGAAATCACAGTAATTACTTTAAAATCTGAGTAATAGTCATTTGAATCTGAAAACGTAAACGCCATTTATACGCCATTTACGCCATTTATAAATTCATAGAATGCTCCTTTTTTTTCGCCTTTTCTTCTGTGAACTCCACTATTCCTGTTTTACGCACTTTTTAAAAATTGCTTCTGAAACCAGCAATTAATGAGGATTGATTTTTGAATTTGGGTGTTGCAAGGTATCTTTTCGGCATAAAATGCTGGCAATATCTTCAAGGCCGGACCATATTCATATCTTAATCGGATATAATGTAAATCAACTGATACCAGATTTGGTGGAAGAAATTAAGACATCAACCAATGCATGGATAAGAGAAAAAAGATTATCAAAATTTAAATTTGAATGGCAAAAAGGTTATGGAGCATTTACCCATTCCCACTCGCAAATTGACATTGTGGTAAAATATATTTTAACGCAGGAAGATCATCACAAAAAAAAGCCATTTAAAGATGAATATTTAGAAATGCTGGAAAAGAACAATGTTGCATCCAACCAGGAATACCTGTTTGAATTTTTTAGTGATATTTATGAATGGAATTAAATATTACGATGCTCTGCACCTATAGCCTGATTTTTCAAATACATTTCTACAAATATTTCGCAGCTCTGCCGCATTGTAATAGGCCTAAAAGGTGCGGAGCACCATAATATTTGTAGATAAATGTTTACCGTGAAGGTCAAAGGTGCAGCGCACCGCGATATTTTTATTAAATAATTGAAATGAAATATATTTCCAAAAACAGATATTCAGAGCATAACAAAAGGTATCGATTTAATATTATTATTCAGGTGTTGCAACACTGAAAACAGTAGCTGAGTAATAGTCATTTGAATCTGAAAACGGTATACGCCATTTACGCCATTTATAAATTTTAAGGGTTTAGGATGAAATAGCAGAATAGCGGCCCGTTTTAAAAACTTATTTACTTTTAATTGAAGGTTTTCAATCAGAAGTTCGTTAGAGTTAGTTAAAACATCTTCTTCAATTCGTTGGCTTTAGAATGTTTCTCCTAATCGCCTGAACATATCCATTGTATTTACAAACTGAACATTCAAAGCAATACAAACTTCTGGAATTTTAATTTTATTTTTTCTATTTGGTTGACTGATTTCCTGAGTAACTACGATTCGATTGTTTGGGTCAGCAAGAGCATAGGCAACAATAAAAGCGTCTGCTTCATCTGCGTCTAAAAATTCATTTAGTGCATTTGGCATGTAGTTGGAACTCCTTGATATTGCCCAAGCTGAAACCTGTCCGTATTCTGCCATCACCTCAGATGATTCTTTGAAGAAATCATCCGGCAAATTTGTTTTACACTATTCTTCTAAAGCATCGCTTTGATTGTATATCTCGTTTTTTACTTTATCAATGCTGATAATTTTTGCCTTCTTCTGCTAGCTGTTTAACCTTATTCCAAAAGCTGAAAGCTACATCCAATGGGTAACTCACTCTATGAGCCTGAATAAAAAAGTTGCTATCAACTACATAAATTCCCATGCCAGTTAAAAGTGCTTAGAAAAAAATGTTTGAAAAGTGTCGCCCTTTAAACTGGTAAGTTTATATGCATCCCGATATAAAAGTTTGCCGGATTTTACTGCATTGTTAATGTGAGTTGCAAAGGTTATGCTTAACCTTTTTCCAATGGTGGCATAGAAGTCTCCACCGGGACTTTGATTTTCCTTTTTTTCAAACACTCTATTGGTGTATTCTTCGTAAAAATCGAAAAACTGTTTTTTTGTGATTTTCCCTGTATCAAATGCTCTTCTTGCAATAACTATTTCACTGACTTTAAAATATCTGGAAGCATGTTTTATACCTGGATTATTACTCCAGACTTTATTAAAAGTATTTTCGGGGACTAAAAATTCTGCTGCAACCTTGTCGCATAGCAATTCAATGGGATCATTAGCAGGTTGAAGTTTCCTGAAATCAAATCCTGCACTGTTTCCTGTCCAAATATGAGCTAATTCATGAACAATAGTGAACATTTGGGCGGCCTTTCCATCAGCATTGGTGACAAACATGAAGGGAGCCATTTTATCAACTAAGACGAATCCACGACATTCATCAACGGGAATTTTTCTGTGGCCGTTGTTTTCAACAACTCCATTAAATACTGTAATTATTCCTTTGTCCTCAATGATCTGGATTAGATGATCAAGTGCCTCTTGCCATGTTCTAAAATTACTTGCCCATTTTTCATTTAAGCCAAGGTTTTTTCGGATGTCGGCAACTATTTCCTGAACATTATAGCGGTTATGAAACTTACCCACAAAAGACAAAGCTTCAAATTCATTGTCTTTTAAATAATCTTTAAGCCAGTCTTGTCTTTGTTGTATTAGCAGGATGGTGTCGTATACATTTACACTTACCTGTATCGCCGGAGTATTATTCGTTCTGTAAAAAGGTATGGGTAATTTCTCTTTTGGGGGTTCGGTCAAAAAAAGGTAGCCAAACGGCAAATGAACTTTTTTAGAAAAGGTTTCCAACTGTTTTACGGTAAGCTTTTTCGTGCCGTCAATCCACTCCTGAACCCTGGGAACTTTGGCACTAAACTCATGCAATTCGTACCCTGCCCGGGTAATAGCCCAGGTAAGCATGTTAGCATGAACATTTACTTCAGTTCTCATAGTACAAATTTAATCAATATTATGGTTTTATTTTGGTCGGTTCAATAGGATGATAAAAAAGCAGTTACATTTTAAAGGTTAAATTTTTTTTCTATCTGCTTTGATGTCAGGATTTTAGAAACAAGAGTTTCATATCTTACTTCACATTAAATGTCCCGCCACCGGCTGTGTGCTTCCTGTAATCACTCCAGTCAACCTTGTATGCAGGCATATAACCACTTTTACTGTCTTTTTCCCAATGGGTAGCGTATACATCCTGCCTGCCATGGAAAAGGGATTTGAATAAGTTTATATTGTCTGGGGAGAAATTCATCTGATCGTTAATTTTTTCCCTTTAGTTTTGATATTAATTCTTTTGGTATAATTACATCATTTAGTGCTAATTGCAAACGTGCTTACACCTTTGTGTATTAATTTTTTGACTCGTCCTAAAAAAAGTTTACACTTTTCACTTCTAAGTCCTATTTCAAATTTACACTTTATTTTAAATCCTAAATATTATAAAATTTTTGTGTGAGGGCAAAGTCCCGGTAAATGGCGACAAAGTTAAATGTCAAACTTTAAGCTTATTAAGGGCACAAATCAATCATGTTGTCTCGGGTAGAGAAGCTATCTATTCGTTAATCCGCTTGCCCATAACCCGGAGATATAAAAAAGAAACGGGCAGCATTATTACCTGCTACCCGTTTGAATTGACCCAATCTGATCCTTAACTAACAACTACTAACCTAACTAACCTTAGCCTCTATGTTATTTAAATAATCATTTAAACTTTAAAAGACCTGAAATCAGCTTGGGACCAATATATATATATATAACAAACTCGATACATATAACAAACCAGGTTTACCTTTTGTTGCATTATTTTCAACCATTTTTGTACATTAGACAATTATAAATGTGTCTCTATTCCAATTGAAATGTTTTTTATGTTTTTTTTAACATTTGACTGATAAAATATGCTAATGGATCTCTGTTCCTGGGTGCTGGCCCTGTGAAATATGGCCAAGGCGGGGGCTTTGTGCTATTTCACAGGGCTGGGTGCTGGGTGCTGGGTACTGGTCTATGATCTAAGAATTAATTTGTTTGTAATAAATCACATCCCGATTTTGTAAATTGCACTTTTCAAAAAAAGAACCTGATTAACTATGAAAAAATTAATTATTGTTTTATTTGCCATGGCTTTGGCCATACTTTCATCATGTAGCAGTGACAGAAATGATTGGATCAGGATCAATCAGTTAGGTTACCGTACCAATGATATTAAAGTAGCTGTTTTCATAAGTACCAGGGCTATCAGCCTTAACTCATTCAAAATAATTGAAGCAAAAACCGGAAAAGAAATAATTAATATTAAAGATGTTGTAAAATCTGAACCATTAGCACCTTTCATTAGTTGCTACCGTTTGCCTTTCTCAGAATTAAAAGAGGAGGGTGTGTACAGGATCGTTGCAGGAAAGGCTGTTTCACCTGATTTCAGAATATCGGATGATGTATATAATGGTACTGCAGATTTTCTATTGAATTATATGAGGCAGCAAAGATGTGGATTTAATCCGTATATCAAAGACTCCTGTCATACTCAGGATGGTTATGAGATTTATGGAAAGTACTCCGACTCTGCACATATTGATGTAACTGGTGGCTGGCATGATGCTGCAGATTATCTTCAGTATGTTGCAACATCAGCTAATGCAACATACCAGATGTTATTTGCCTGGTCAGAAAATCCGGTTTCATTTGGCGATAATTACCTTTCAAACGGGCTGCCGGGATCTGATGGGCTACCCGATGTCCTTAATGAAAGCAGGTGGGGTCTCGACTGGCTGCTTAAAATGAATCCCGTACCCGGAATTATGTACAATCAGATTGCTGACGACCGGGATCATATAGGATTCAGATTTCCGAATAAAGACACAGCGAATTACGGGAAAGGTCGTGAAAGACCTGTTTACCTTTGCACCGGCAAACCTCAGGGCATCTTCAAATACAAAAACAGAACAACAGGTATTGCCTCCACTGCTGGTAAGTTTGCCTCAGCCTTTGCTAGAGGGGCAAAAGTCTATAAAACAATTGATCCCGGATTTTCCAAGCTCCTTACAAACAGAGCGTTATCAGCCTTCAACTATGGGCTCGAAAATCCCGGAGTATGTCAGACAGCTCCCGGAACAGCTCCATACTTTTATGAAGAAGATAACTGGGTAGATGATATGGAACTTGCAGCCATCGAATTGTACAACCTTACTCTTGATTCTGTATATATAAGGTATGCCGTTGAATTTGGTCGCAAGGAACCTGTCACACCATGGATAGGTGCTGATACAGCCCGTCATTACCAGTGGTATCCCTTTATGAATATGGGGCATCCGGCAATTGCAGGAATCCGGGAAAATATCCCTTATAAATATGAATTCTCTGACTATATGAAACAGGGCTTGTTATTGACACAATCAAAAGCAGACAAAAATCCATTCCATATCGGGATACCTTTTATCTGGTGCTCAAATAACCTTGTCGCAGCAATATTAACTCAGGCACGTTTATATTCAAAAATAACCGGAGACAAATCATTTGCTGAACTGGAAGCTGCTCACCGCGACTGGCTTTTCGGATGTAATCCCTGGGGTACAAGTATGATTGTCGGACTTCCGGAAAATGGAGACTATCCTGATAATACTCACTCCTCCTACGTGGTGAAAGGTGGCCAGGTAATTGGCGGATTGGTTGATGGGCCGGTATATCCAACAATTTTCCATTCACTTAAATATATATATCTATCTAAGGTAGATGTATATGCCCCATTCCAAACCAGACTGGCAGTCTATCATGATGACTTCGCCGATTATTCAACGAATGAATGTACAATGGATGGGACAGCCTGCCTGGTATATTATCTTTCAGCATTACAATCTCAATGAAATTCTCCTTACGGAAAATCGTTAATGTTTTGTCATGTCAAACCTGAATTTCCTGATGGAAAACTAAAAAAATCATATGATAACTGATAATAAAACCTGTAAAGCTGAGGATATAGAGTATAAGATAAAATATTCCGGGAGGAAAACTATGGGCATTAGTATACATCCTGATGATGGGGTGGTGGTAAGAGTGCCTTATAGAACTCCCGAAAAAATTATTCAAAAAATGATCCGGGACAAGTCAGATTGGATCAGAAAGGTTTTAGAATACCATGGATCTCTTAAGAAAATCGATCATAATAAAAGATTTTCGGACGGGGAATCAATATTATTCATGGGGAAGGAGAATTTTCTTAAAACAATACCATCAGATAAATATTATGTCCGCAGGTCAGACGATAATATTATTGAGGTTGGTTTCAATGGACGGAAGGATCCTGAAATAATAAAATCGATCCTTGAAGCCTGGTATAAAAATGTTGCACGGAAAATACTTGCGAGAAAGTTTAATGAAATTCTTCTGAAATACAGAAATTACAACTTTTCACCATCAGCTTTTAGTGTAAAAACAATGAAGAAAAGATGGGGAAGCTGTACATCAAAAGGGAAAATCGCTATAAGCTACGATCTTATAAGACTGGAGGAAATCTACAGTGAATATGTCATAATCCATGAGTTATGCCATCTGAAACATCATAACCATGGCGCTGAATTTTATAAACTCCTGTCCGAAGTCTTTCCGGAGTGGAAATCGGTGAGAAAAAAGCTGAAAACGTTTATAAGATGATGGCTATTTATAATTAGTGCCTGTCATTAAACTGGTATTTTTTGATTTAAGAACAAGGAACATCGACTAACGATTTATGAAGTATGGCATAATCAGCTGATTTTCTTTTTACTTCTAAAATCAAAAATCGTTAATCCTTGTTCGATATTCAAATTAGATTAAAAACATCTGACTTAATAGACAAACACTAATTAGTAATTCGTAATTACTAATTCCTCCCTTACAGATGAAACTCCTGCCGCATGGCCGGGATTTCAATATTTTTGAACCCCTCATTCTGAAGTTTAGAAACATAGTTTTTTTGTGTTTCGTATTCGCCATGAACGATGAATATTTTATCAATGGCGCTTTTATCCTGACACCCAAGGAAACTTATCATTTCACTATAGTCCCCATGACCACTGTATGAATCTAATGTTTTTATATCAGCTTTTACCTGATAAACAGTGCCATAAATCGATACCTCCTTATCTCCCCTTGCTATCCTTGCTCCTAATGTTGTCGGGGAACAATAACCCACAACAAGCACTGTATTCTTAGGATCCGAGATATTATTTACCAGATGATGTTTTATACGGCCTGCTTCCATCATCCCTGATGCAGAAATGATTATGCAGGGTTCCTTATGGTCGTTCAGCTTTTTAGAGTCTTCCTGCTTTGTAATGTAGAACAAGCTGTTAAACCCGAATGGATCAGGATCAGTTTCCAAACGATGAAGGAATTCCTGATTACAACATTCCGGATGCATCCGGAATACTGTTGTAGCATTAACTGCCAGAGGGCTATCAACAAAAATATCAATCTTCGGAAGCTTACCCTGATTAAAAAAGTTATTAAGAGAATAGACAACATCCTGTGTTCGTCCGACACTGAAAGAAGGGATGATTAACTTGCCGCCCTTATTAAGGCAGGTTTGAATAACAACTTTTAGTAATTCTTCCTCTGCAGCTTGCGTATCTTTATGCAGCCTGTCGCCATAAGTTGACTCTGTAATAATAAAATCGGCTTGCGGAAAAGGCTGAGGGGGAGCGAGTATCCTGTTTTTTGGCCGGCCTATATCACCCGTATAGGCGATCCGGGTTATTTGTCCATTTTCGATTATCTGGAGGTTGACAACTCCGCTACCAAGCATGTGACCGGTGTTGGTAAATTTCACTTTTATATTTTCGTTTATCCGGAAATTCATCTCACCCGGGACACCAATAAAAAGAGCCATACAGGCTTTTGCATCTTCCTGGGTGAAAATCGGCGTTACCAGGGGTAGCCCTTTCTTAGCTCTTCTTTTATTGAAAGTATAGGTATCATGCTCTTGTATATATCCTGTATCAGCAAGCATAATAGAACAAAGGTCGCGGGTAGCATTAGTGCAGACTATGGATCCTTTGAACCCAAGCTTGTAAACATATGGTATCAGGCCCGAATGATCAATATGTGCATGGGTAAGAATAATGTGATCAATCAAAGAAGGATCAAAGCCTAAATCTCTGTTCATACCGTCTGTTTCCAGTCCTTTTCCCTGGAACATGCCGCAGTCTAATAGTATTCTTTTCCCTGAATCTGTCGTCAGAAGAAACTTACTTCCGGTCACTTCACGGGCTGCACCTAAAAATTTCAGTCTCATATTATATTAGTTGATTACCTTACTAATAAAAGCTATTTAAGTTTTAAATATAGCGAATAATATAAAGAAGTTGATTTTGACAATTTGAATTTATAGTCTGACACCGACTATTGTGATATCATCAATCTGATCATTATCACCCTTCCAGCTTTGAAACTCATCCTCAAGAATATTCTGCTGTTCCAACATTGGTTTATCATATATCTTTGTCAGTAGTTTTTTCAGGTTGTATTTTTTATACCTGGTTTCATCAGGTCCGCCAATCTGGTCGGAAAAACCATCTGATAATATATATATCATATCATCCTTTTTTACCAATATCTCATGGTTAGTGAATGATTCTTTTTCAATATAATGAATACCAATAGGCATCCTGTCAGCTCTATACTCCCTGAATTCCCCCTCATGGAAGATTAACAATGAATTATATGCTCCGGCATATTCAAGCAGTTTCCTGTTTTTGTGAAGGATACAAAATGCAATATCCATACCGTCAGCAGCCTCCCCTTCCTTTCCCGTCTGATGCAGTGAGGTCTTGGTCTTTTCGCGCAGAAGATTAAGAACTGTATTTGCTTTCAGGTCAGAATAGTTGGCGATTATCTCATTAAGAGTTGAAATTCCGAGCGTACTCATAAATGCCCCGGGTACACCATGACCAGTGCAATCAGCAACAGTAAAGAAAATATGGTCCTCATCCTCACCAATCCAGTAAAAATCACCACTTACAATATCTCTTGGTTTAAAAAGGATGAAATAGTCGGAAAATGCTTTTTTAAAGTGTTCATCAACAGGCAACATTGCCATCTGGATTCTGCTGGCATAAGCAATACTTGATGTAATTTCTTCCTTTTGTGCTTCGATTTCGGCTGTACGCTCCTTTACTTTTTCTTCAAGTATGCGGGTCTTTTTCTTAAGTTGTCTTTCCCTGAACTGTACTACAGAAGAAATAAGTACCAGTCCGGCGAAACATACTAACAGGTAAAAACCGGTTGTTCGAGTGAAAGGCGCTTTAAGGGTAAATCGAATTGACTTTGGTTCCCCGATATTTCCCCAGAGATCTTTTGCTCTTACCATGAGTGTATAAGTGCCGGGGTCAGGTATAATCAAGCTAAAAACAGAATTAATGGACCATGGTGACCATTCGGGCATTAGCTTTTCTACAATATACTGATAATGAGTAGTATTCTGTTTCAGATATCCTGGAGCAATAATATTGAAATTAATAATATTATCACCCTTGTCAAGAACAATATCCGACAGACTGAAATCTGTTCCTTTCTCGTTATAAATTCTTTTGACAAAGACATCAATCTCAGGATTAATGACTGCAGGTCTGTTACGATCAATCCGGAAAAGCTGGTTTTCCCCGTTAACCACCCACATGTTATTATTATCTGTACTGATCGACACAATTTCATTAAATATTTTAAGAAGGGCTGCCTCCTCTTTCCCAACCTTGATGTGAGAATCCAGGTTGACCCAGTTATCGCCTCTCTTTACCCATGGCATATTTGAAAGGGGATAAAGGTATTTCTGTGCCGGCACGGGTGTAATCTGTTCAGATTTGAAGGGTAGGAACTTTTTTGATTTTACGTCAAAAAAATGAATGCCCGACTCTGCAAAAAGAAAAACTGAGTCATTTATAAAATCGAGCAAGTAACGTTGAGGGTAATCATTTTCAATATTCATTGAATAATACTTCCCGGTGACTTTATTTTCTTTAAGAGCCACCTTATTTACCATACCATCACCGCCAAGCCACAAAGTGTCTCCTTTTGTCTTTATTATTGAATAAACAGGACTGTTAAATTCTTTATCGGGATATTCAGTTATCCATTTACCATTTTGGTACTTCACTGAAAAATATCCATCACCGGTTGCAACGTAGTATTTGCCATTTTCAGGTCTCCAACTAATATAATTTATATAGCGGTTATTCACCAGGATTTCTGCCTTGTGATTATTTATTCTGAAAAGACCTCTGTTCGCTGCAGCCAGCAAACCGTTTTCTGATGAAATGAGTTGCCTGCATTTATCATTTAATCCCGCAACTTTCTTATACTCATAATTAACTGACTTAAGTCTGCTGACAGTCTTTCTGACATACTGATTTTCAGAAATCTTTTCCGGTGTAACTATCTGTTTTTCAGCAGAGCGGGAAGAAGTTTGATTTTTTTTAAAAATGTTGCTCTTTCCAAATATCCTGTTGAATATACCTTTGCGGCTTTTTTGCTGACCCTGTTCTTCAGAAGGTGAAGCCCCGGGCTGACGTATACCGGGTTCCCGATCCTTCCTGATAAGTACCTCAACCTTTGAATACTTTTTTACCTCAGTGAGATAAAAAACTCCCTCACTTGTAGCGACATAGAGTTCATTATTATGCCATGCCGATGTAATTAGATTACCCTTCAGTCCCGTGTAGATGCTGAAATTTCCCACAGGTAGATTCAGATCAGCCCTTGTAAGACCATATTGATGTGAAAGCCACAGACCGCCATTATTATCAGTGCCAAGGGCAAAAACTTCATCATCAGGAAGGCCGTTCAGATAATTAATGACATTTCTGATTTTTTTGCTTTTCCTGCCAACGACAAGAACCCCGCCATCAAGAGTGGAAAATGCATAGAGACTGTCGCATATGGTCAGACCATCAGAAAGAATATTATCCCGGAGGTATCCATCATCGTTTATTTGATAATCATAAAACTTAATCCCGTCAAAAAGTGACAGATTTCCATTACTGATCCCCAGGAGAACAAGCCGGTTATCATACGGTAAACTGAACAGTACTTCATCATTTTCAAGAAGATATCCGGTGACTATGGGGAACAGAGTATCACTTTCAAGTCTGTAAAGGCCTTTTGACATTACGTTTATAAAGGTATTTTTAGGAGTAACAAACATTCCGCTAAAGAGATTATGGTTTTTTTGAGTAAAACGCCTTTCAAGAGCCTTATTTTTAAGATCATGCCTGCTAATACTCTGTTCTCCATAAAAATATACCGTAGTATCAGTAAAGATTATCCTGGTTATCAGTCCAATACCGGTAGAATCACCGGCCATTGAGGTAAATTTATACGATCCCCTGACATCTCTTTCGAGATACCCATAATCATTTTCACCTCCGACGTATATCTTTTTATTCTGTGGATTATATTTCAGGGCATAGGGTACCATCGGCATACCGACATAATTCCAGTCCTGTCCGTCGAATGTAAGTATCCCCCGTCTGTTTGCAAATAACATTACAAATTCTTTGTCCTGGCATATAGCCCAGCTCTGGTTTTCAATTTCCCGGCTTTCTGTATAATTTGTGAGAAGAGGAGCTCCTTGCTGCGCAGAAACCGTAGCAAGGATACATGACATATAAACCAGTGAAAATATCTTTTTCATAGACAACAGATTGTCTGATAGACTTCCATAATTATTAGTTGGTTAAAATTATTTTCAGGAACTGTTTTCTGGTCAGTTAAAATTTTCACTAGTATTAATTCCGGACAGTTAATAGTTCAGTTATCAATTAACAGCCTACACAAAAAGATTCAGTGCCATCACTCCTATCAATCCGGTAACGCCAATTGATGTCTCCATTACACACCATGTTTTCAATGTATCTTTAATGCTAAGTTTGAAGTACTCTTTAAAGAGCCAGAATCCACCATCATTCACGTGTCCAAACATAAGACTTCCTGAACCAATTGCCAGAACCATTAATTCAGGTTTTACGGCTCCACCGGATACCAATGGAAGAACTATGCCTGCCGTAGTTATGCCGGCAACTGTTGCCGAACCGACACAAAAACGCAAAATAGTCGCGATAAGCCATCCCAGGAACAAAGGGGAAAGAGTAGATTGGCTAAGCAATTCGCCAATATATTTACTTACTCCTCCGTCTACCAGAACCTGTTTTAAGGCACCGGCTCCGGCAATAAGGAGCATAATCATTGTGATACTGGTCACCGAATGAGCCAGGGAATTCATAATGTCAGTCATTTTTCTTCCCCTTGCCAGTCCGAGTGTATAGATGGCAAATAAAACAGACAGCAGCATGGCAAAAACCGGATTTCCGATCCATCCCAGCACTTTTCTGATCTCATTATCCTCGGAGAGAAAGAATCCGGCAATGGTTGCAATACTGATCAGAATAACGGGTAACAGGGCAGAGAAAAAGCTTATCCAGAAACCTGGCATCTCTTCTTCACTTAAAGATTTCTGATTTATAAATTCCTCCAATGGTTTTGCAGGAATTTTACTAAGCGCTTTTGACAGTACAGGTCCGGAAATGACTATTGCAGGAATTGCAACAATTATTCCGTAAACCAATGTTTTCCCCAGATCAGCATGGAACATTGCTGTAATAGCTGTCGGTGCAGGATGAGGAGGAAGATAACCATGAGTAACAGAAAGAGCGGCAAGCATCGGCAAGCCGACATACAATAATGGAAGGCCGGTTGAAGCTGCTACTGTAAACACAAGCGGGATCATGATGAAAAACCCGACATCATAAAACAAAGAAACACCTACAATAAAACCTGTCAGCATTAAAGCCAATTGTATATGTTTAATACCAAAAGCCTTTATCAGCTTTGAGGTTATTTTCTGGGCTGCCCCGCTTTCTGAAACCAGTTTGCCAAGCATGGAACCGAAACCGAGTATCAACACAAGAAAGCCCATTGTATTACCAATTCCGTTTTCTATAGAGATAACAGCTTTGTCAAGAGTCATTCCTTCAGCAAGGGCAACTGCCAGGGAAACAATAACAAATGATAAAAATGAATTAACTTTTACTACCAGGATAAGGAACAGAAGAAGGCAAATTCCCAGGACAACAATGAGTAGTGGCATAATGCGGTAAATATTTAGGTTCTGGTTACTGGTTACTGGATACTAGTTACTGGTTACTGGTTATTTGTTATTGGTTATTGGTTATTTGTTGCTGATTGCTCGTAGCTCGTAGCTGGTGTTTCTTAGTTCCTGGTTATTACATTCTTAATTATCAACTAATTACTAATTAATAATTCCTGTCTTCCATCAATACCAGGTTCATGTTTAAGCGGAAATTTAACAGGCATATTATCGCGGGTGGAACGGTAAATTGCAGTAAAAAGCTCTACTGTCCTGCGACCTGCCTCTCCATCAACAAGAGGATCAGAATCGTTATTAATTGCATTGATAAAATCCTCAATCTGACATTGCATGTAATAAACAGTAGGGTCACAATTATTAAAAATCTCAGTATCTTCCTGAATCCATTTCTTAAGCATCTTTTCCTCTCCCGGGACTGTCCAGAGGTCATTTACAGGTGGTTCAGCAACACCTGTCATACCGGCAATGAACATAGCTCCACCGTCGGTCTGTACTCCAACTGATGCTCCATTTCCGCCATGAATATGAACCTTGCTATGAATTCCTGGTTTCTGGGAATTACTGACAAGTATGTTTCCTATTGCACCACTTTTGAACTTTACTATTGCAAGTGCAGTGTCGTCAACTTCGATATAGGGATGGTTAAGATTTTTCCAGATGCCGTAAACCTCATCAACTTCTCCCATAAGCCAGAGCATTATATCGAGCTGATGTGGTGACTGGTTTACCAGTACGCCACCTCCTTCCATTTTCCAGGTACCTCTCCAGGCATCGGAGTCATAATAAGCTTTGTCTCTCCAGCCAAGCATAGTTACCGTTGCCAGGACAGGTTTTCCGATCTTTCCCTGATCAATGGCCTCTTTTACCCGCTTAACAGGGGAGTACCACCTTCGCTGACTTATCACCCCAAGTTTTACATATCTGACTTTACAGGCATTTATGATGGCATCACAATCCCGAAGATCTGAAGCCAGAGGTTTTTCAACAAGGACATGTGCCCCGGCTTCTGCAGCTTCAACTGCAGGCTGTTTATGAAACGGATGTGGAGTACAGACAATCACCAGATCAACATAGTTTTCAATAACCATCAGGGATATATCTGAATAAGACCGGGTTTTGTAACGTGTGGCAAATTCTATTGCTGTATCAGGTGTTCTGCTCCAAACTCCTGCCAGACGGGCATTTGGGATGTTCTGGATGGCTTTGGCATGAAGATGTGCAACTTTACCACATCCGGCAATTGAAATGTTATATATTCTTTCCGGCATTTTTTAATTTATTTAAGGTACAAGGATCACTTTGCTCAGATCTCCCTCTTTGTTGTACAGTTTTTTGAACCAGGAGGCTCCTTCAGAAAGAGGTGCTACAGCCGATATCTGATCATCAACCCTTATCTTTCCACTTTCCAGTAATTTAAGGACTACTTCATATTCGCCCCTTATTGCACAGCTTCCATGAACCTTTAATTCTCTGGTAACAACTTTCTGAAGCGGAAATTCAATTGTTGGTGTGGTGTTTCCGATAAGAACCACCATCCCCCCTTTTCTGACCATATCAATCGCAATATTTACTGTCTGACTTTTCCCCACTGCTTCAAAAGAGATATCTGCTCCCCGTAAGCTTGTAAGTGCTTTTATCTTTTCCTCAAGGTTTTCTTCATCTGATAGAAAAACATTATCTGCTCCTGCCTTTTCAGCACGTCCGAGACTTAATGAATTATTATCAACAGCAATAATCTTTCCTGCCCCGGCAATTCCGAGTAACTTAATAACGAAAATCCCAATCATACCTGCGCCTGTTACAACACAGTTATCACCTGTTTTTATCCCTGAAATATTTAGAGCATGGAGAGCAACAGCAACAGCTTCGACCATTGCAGCCTGTTCAAAAGTAACGGTGTCAGGAATTTTATAAAGAATATGCTGTGGTATGGCAATATATTCTGCAAAAGCTCCATTACGTTTATAACTTCCGGGTGATACCCCCAGCACCTCCCTGTTGTCGCTGAGGTTATACTTACCTTCAAACGTAAACCAGTCATTAAGAGGATAAACCGTTGAGTCGAATGTCACCCTGTCTCCCTCATTCCAATCCCTTACTTCTGAACCTGTCCTGACAATGACACCTGATGCTTCATGTCCCATTATCATTGGCGGGATCCTCCTTCCCGTACTACCATCCAGACCATGAACATCCGATCCGCAAATACCACAGGCTTTAACCTTTACCAATACTTCATCCGGGAGTATTTCCGGATCAGCTACATCTTTATAAATCAGTTTATTATATTCTTCAAGTACAAGGGCTCTCATAACAGGATGCAATTAATATTAACGACCTCAGGCAGGGGTTGTGGACAAATATAATAAAAACACCAATTGTTATAAAGGTATGTTTGTATATTTACAAGTAAATACTGAAGATAGGATGCAAAATAATTCCTGCAGGATTAATTAATTACCTTTTAGAGAAAGAGTTCAGGAATGAGTTAAATCACTAATCATTTATGGTAAGGAACCAAAAATCGGTATTTGTTACCGGGGGAAGCGGTCTATTAGGCAGTCACCTTTTGTTTTCACTCGCTTCAACGGGCGAGAAAATAAAAGCACTTCACAGGCAAAACAGTAACCTTGATTTTGTCAGAAAAGTATTCAGTTACTATACAAACAAACCCGAGGAACTCTTTCAATCAATTGAATGGGTTGAGTCGGATATTTGCGATTATGATTCCCTTAAGAAAACAATACAGGGTTCGAATAAGGTATATCATTGTGCAGCAACAGTATCGTTTGATAGCTTCCGGAGGGAAGCATTGATATTAAATAATACACTGGGAACGGCAAATATAGTTAAGGCCTGTCTGGAAATTGGTGCAGAAAAATTATGCCATGTAAGTTCAACAGCTGCATTGGGAGCTTCCGGCAATGGAAAAATGGTAAATGAGTCACATCAATGGAACGAATCGGACTTTCATTCTGCATATTCAATCAGCAAATATCGTTCTGAATCTGAGGTATGGGATGGTATCAGACGTGGTTTGTGTGCCACAATAGTCAACCCATCGGTGATCTTCGGACCTGGTAACTGGCGTAAAGGCAGCACCCTGTTTTTCTCCAAAATAGCAGGGGGGATGCCCTTTTACACTACCGGAGTCACAGGATATGTTGATGTAAGGGATGTTGTTACATCAATGATAATACTCATGAATAGCTCCATAGATGGTGAGCGCTTCATAATTTCTGCAGAAAACCTCTCCTTTAAAGAAGTTTTTTCTATGATTGCGGGAAGTATGGCTGTAAAGAAGCCATACATCTCTGTTCCTAAAATATTTTCCTATCCTGCATCAGGTGTTTTAAGTTTATTTCCATTCTTAAACCGGAAAGAGAGTTACCTCACATTTGAAAATCTCCGCGCTGCTTATTCAAAGGTATTTCTTGATAACGGCAAGATAAAAGAAGCGACCGGTATATCTTTTATCCCGATACAACAGTCTGTGGAAGATACTTCCCGGATCTACAAAGCAGAGAATCCTAAGTCGATGTAACCTTTAGGGTCAATTATCAGATTATTTCCGGTCAAATATAGGTGCTTATTATTCTTATTTCAATTCCATTATGGTGCGATTGGAACTAGGCAATACAAAGATTTATGATTCTATAATGGGTATTTCAATTCCATTATGGTGCGATTGGAACCATAATAAGCAATAAGCATGGCATCGGTTGTGTCATATTTCAATTCCATTATGGTGCGATTGGAACAATCTGCGAATAAAGCCATAGAGAATAAATTAATTATATTTCAATTCCATTATGGTGCGATTGGAACACAATAGCAGATTATTCATGTGAAGGCTTTACTTTATTTCAATTCCATTATGGTGCGATTGGAACATAAGGTTGGTTCATGGTTTACAATTGGTGCAAAGTTATTTCAATTCCATTATGGTGCGATTGGAACGCCCCAGACATATTTGCAGCAATAGCATATATATTATTTCAATTCCATTATGGTGCGATTGGAACCAAAACGTATTGATTTCAGATAAATGTTCTATCTAATTTCAATTCCATTATGGTGCGATTGGAACAAAATTACTATTTTAATTATTTGCCATAGCTACATATTTCAATTCCATTATGGTGCGATTGGAACAGTTCCAATATTTGCCCATGTAGGATTCCATGTAATATTTCAATTCCATTATGGTGCGATTGGAACGGCGTGTT
>JBGOZX010000032.1:0-31706 GCA_041480425.1 Bacteroidia bacterium | reverse complement strand
TGAGAGAAAAAAACAAAATATTAAATACAATTAGTGCAGCTCTTACGTTTTCATTATATCTTTTCTAAAGTAAATAAGGCCTTCAGAAAAAAAACTAATCATGAATTGCAAAATGACAATCATCTTAAACCTGATATTATTCATATTCAGCTCAATATCAGCCCAGTCTGTTTCAGAAAAACGTAGTTTTATGAAATCTGTACCTGTCACTAAAGAAACCCGGCTGGAAGTTTCTAACAAATATGGTGCAATACATATAACCACATGGAACAAAGACTCTGCATATATTCTGGCAGAGGTGGAAGCTTTTGCTCCAAACCAGTCAAAGCTTAAAAAGATGTTCGATGGCATTAACATCGATATCACTGAGACTAACTATATGGTCAGAGCAAAGACCGAATTCACTCAGACCATAAATGCACTTTTGGAGGGATTCAAGGGATTAACTGAAAAAATTGTAGATTATGACTCCAGGGTGCAGATCAACTATTTTATCAGTGTCCCAGACTACCTCGATATCAGGATTGAAAACCAGTTTGGTGATATCGATATGGAAAACAATAAGGGTGATGTATCAGTTTCTATATCAAACGGTAGCTTTAAAGCCAATTCCCTGAATAAGATATCTGATTTTACTCTGACTTTTGGTGATGCTGCCATAAATTCTGTCAATTCAGGAAAGATAAATACCTCATTTTCCGAACTGGTGATCAGTGAATCAGGAGACTTGACTATTAATTCCACCTCTTCAAGGTTCGATCTGAAAAAAGCAGAAAAGATCCATGTTGAATCCCGCAGGGATAAATTTTTCATTGGCAATATTGCTGAACTTAGCGGGATTTCATATTTCACTGATTATAAAATTGAACATCTGGAAAGGAGCATTGACCTCACATCAAAATATGGGAGTTTAAATGCTGATATGATTAATAACAGATTTGATAAGATTAACGTGATATCTGCCTCCTCTGATATTAATCTGTCATTTGATCAGTCTGCATCATATAGCCTGGAAATAAGACATATAAATGCTTTTGTGGTCATACCTGATAAGAATATCAAAACTGAAAAGGAGATTTTGAATGAAGATAAAAAGGAATACATGACGTCAGGGACTTTCGGAAATAATCCGGGTACACGGAAAGTTAGGATAGAAGCCACTCGTGGCAATATTTACATCAAATAAAAATTATATTTCCCCCGGATTATCCACCTCATCCCCCTGGCCTTCTTCTCCCAAGGAGAGAAGGGGGATAATACACAGGCTATTAATTACTTAGCTCCTCTCCCCTGGGAGAGGGGTCGGTGTGAGGTGAACAATGCCACTCCCTCGTCGAGCCATTTTTTATACTTTTCCACATTTAAGTTTGTCGGCATTGGCTTATTCAACGGATTCCCCTCATGATCTGTTATAACATATAGAGGGAGAGCATTCGTTTTGAATTTTGAGATCTCAAGATCTTCATTAATCTTTCCGATGGTTTTCTTTACTTTACCATCAACTGCAGATGTTATCCATTCATTTTCAGGCAATAAAGTCCTGTCATCCACATATAATGCAATTATAACAAAATTATCCCTGAGTCTTCTGAGCACTTCGGGATCGGACCATACTTTTGCCTCCATAAGTTTACAGTTGGCACATGCATGTCCCTTAAAGTCAAGGAATACAGGTTTTCCCTGCTCCTTTGCACATGCAAGACCCTGTTTATAATCATAATATCCCGTAAGACCAAGGGGCATATCAAAAATATCCTCATGCAGCGGTGTAGCACAGAGCTCACTTGAAAAAACAGATGGCAACACCGGTGCTGAAGCTGTTTTATTCTCTGAAATAAGCCGGGATAAACTAAAATTTGAGGTTTCCGGCGATGGCAATAAAGCTGATAACCCTTTCAAAGGGGCACCGAATAATCCTGGAATCAGATAGACTACAAATGAAAAGACAGCAATTATCAGAAACAATCTGAATGTTCCTATATAGGGAAGATCGCTGTCATGCTGAAATTTAATCTTGCCCATCAGATAAAGCCCTAGCAGTGAAAATATTACAATCCATATTGCCAGGTAGATATCTCTGGATAGGATTTTGAAGGAATAAACACTGTCGATGGTCATCAGGAACTTTAAACTAAAAGCCAGCATAATAAATCCGAGGACAACCTTAACCGAGTTTAGCCATCCGCCCGATTTTGGCATCCTGCTTATGATTGAAGGGAAAAGGGCAAATATTGTAAAAGGCAGTGCAAATGCCAGGCCGAAACCGAACATACCGATAGTGGGACGGAGTACATCGCCGGTTGCAGCCTCGACCAGAAGAACACCAATTATGGGGCCGGTGCATGAGAATGAAACAATAACTGTTGTGAGTCCCATGAAAAATGCTGCAAACATTCCTCCCCTATCAACCTTAGAATCAGCACTTGTCACCCATTTATTAGGTAATACAATCTCAAATGCCCCGAAAAACGATATTGCAAACAGAATGAATAAAGCAAAAAACAGCAGGTTAGGTATCCAGTGAGTACTCAATGTATTCGCAAATCCCGCGCCAGCGCTCGTCAGCGAAACTATAATTCCAAGCAGGGAATAAATAAGTACAATAGACAAACCAAATATTATGGCTTTAAAGACAGATTTGCCTCTGTTTTCTGACCCTTGAGAGAAAAATGCAACCGTAATTGGAATCATCGGGAAAACACATGGTGTAAGAATCCCGGCAATGCCTGCCAGCAAAGAGAGAAGAAAGAACTTAAGCAATCCGCTTTTTGAGTTTGGTGCTTCTGTTTGTGTGGTTTTGTTAATTTCAGCCGTCGCCCGGTTTGCAGTATAATCCCCGATCTTTATGGAAAATTCAACATCTTTTGGCGGGGAACATGTGGCATTGTTGCACGCCATGTAATTGACAGCTCCCGTTACTGTAAATGAACTGTTTATTGCAGTAATTTTTTGCCTGAACTCAGCTTTATTACTGAAGGTTTTGATCTTAAACCCGAAGGCTTCATCAAATATCTCTTCAGGTTTTGTAACCTCATAGGCTTTCCCATCAACCTTAAAACCGGGAATGGTATCGAAATTGAGTGACGTTGGAATAGGCCCTCCTTCGGGAATATCCATCGAGTATATATGCGAGTGCTCCTCGATTGTTGCAGTGAAAATAAGTTCATACCTGTTTTCTCCTTTCTTCTCAAAATCAAAATCCCATGTGACCGGATCGTAAATCTGGGCATGAGTATTTAATACCACAAGGAATAATGCCGCAAAAAGTTGGAGTTTTCTAAGCATAAAAGCTGTTTTTTTAATTAGTTGTAAAAGTAATAAATCCCTTAGTATTAACGGGAAATTTTACCGGAAGGTTCAAAATGAAAATGAAAAGCTATGCCAGATCTATCTCATTATCATATCTGTCGTAAAAATGGTACTCCAGCATATGGTAAGAGGTAACAGCCTGAATTTTAAGGCAGATTTTATATTTCAAGTTCCATTTCCTGTATACCGGGAACAGTCCTTTTCTAAGGTATGATGCAACAAAAGGATGAACATTAAGCAGGATTTTACGGGTTTTTATCTTATCAACAATAAAAGAGAGACCTTTCTCAAGCTCATCGGTGAACAGGATAGTTGGCCGGGTTTGGCCTGTCCCCTGACAGGATGGACAATTTTCATCAGTTACAATATTCATTTCAGGTCTGACCCGCTGACGGGTGATTTGCATCAGGCCAAATTTTGAAAGAGGAAGAATATTATGTTTTGTTCTGTCATTTGCCATAACCTCTTTCACCTTATCGTAGAGCAGTTGTTTATTTTCTGACGACTGCATATCAATAAAATCGACAACAATTATTCCGCCCATATCTCTCAACCTCAGTTGACGGGCAATTTCCGTGGCAGCTTCCATGTTTACTTCGAGGGCATTTGCCTCCTGGTCATTTCCCGATCTTGACCTGTTTCCGCTATTGACATCGATAACATGAAGAGCTTCCGTATGTTCTATTATCAGATAGGCACCATGCTTGAAAGATACTGTTTTTCCAAACAGAGCTTTTAGTTGCTTATTGATGCCGAAATAGTCGAATACCGGAAGGCTGCCTTTATAGACCTTTACAATTTTTACTTTCTCGGGAGCAATTTCCTGTATGTAATTCCTGATATCTTCGGCGAGAGCCGGATCGTTGATATGGATACTATTAAAAGTTACATTCAGCATATCCCTGAGGATAGTGGAGGTTCTGTTCATCTCGCCAATAAACAGCTTCGGTGTTTTGGTCTCCTTTTTAATTGAAATAAATGCTGATTCCCATTTCTTTACCAGTTCCCTGAGTTCAGCATCAAGCACTGCAACCTTTTTCCCTTCAGCAATTGTTCTGACAATTACTCCGTAGTTTTTTGGTTTGATGCTCTGGATTAAGGTCTTCAATCGATTTTTTTCCTCAGCGTTTTCAATTTTTGAGGAAATGGAAACTTTATCTGAAAACGGCATTAAAACGAGATTTCTACCGGCAAGTGATATTTCTGATGCCAGTCTGGGTCCTTTTGTGGAGATAGGTTCTTTTGTTATCTGGACAATAACAGTCTGACCCGTTGTCAGGACATCAGTAATCTTTCCGTCCTTATCAATATCTTCTTCTGATTTGAATTTATGAACAGGGTTAATGCGCCCCTGTCTTTGAACTGCAGTGGAATAGTATTTATATTGTGTACGGAACTGGGCACCCAGATCGAGATAATGAAGAAATGCATCCCGTTCGTAACCGACATTGATAAAGGCGGCATTGAGTCCGGGCATAATCTTTTTTACCTTACCCAGGTAAATATCCCCGACTGAGAATTTTACAGTTCGTTTTTCCTTGTTTAACTCAATTAACTGCTTGTCTTCCAGCAAAGCCAACGACACTTCGGAATCACCAACATCAATGATTAAATCCTTATTTACCACTTCACTATATTAATCTGAGTTAATATATTATCAACAGCATCCGACATACTAATACAATAAACCTAAAGACCATCAGACCTTTAGGTTTAATATTTTCAGTTTATGACCACTCAATGATCTTCTAAGATCTTCTACTTCTTCTTATGCCTGTTCTTCCTCAAACGCTTCTTACGTTTGTGAGTAGCCATCTTATGTCTTTTTCTTTTCTTCCCGCTTGGCATGGAGGATTACTTCTTAACGTGTGATTTAACTTTGGTTATGAACGATTTTGCCGGCTTGAAAGCTGGAATATTGTGAGCAGGGATGATAATGGTAGTATTTTTTGAGATATTCCTTGCAGTTTTCTTAGCTCTTTTCTTAACTATAAAGCTCCCGAAACCCCTGAGATATACGTTATTACCAGTTACCATCGAATGTTTTACAGTTTCCATTAAGGCTTCTACAGTTTTCTGTACGGTTACCTTTTCAATACCAGTGTTTTTGGCAATTTCATTAACAATGTCTGCTTTAGTCATTTTCGTGATGTTTAAAATTCAACAAATTATTTTGAGTATTCGTTTTTTTCAACCTTGCAAATATAAAAATATTATTTGTTTAAATTGAAACACTTACATAATAATTTTTTTTTAAAGATATTATTAATGCCTTAATTACAATGAAATAGATAATAAATATATATCGTACACCTTTTAAAACATGAAGACTTATCACTATTTAACTCAAATTTTCTGATTTTTTGTAAAATATTGATAGTATGGATTTTCGCCTAATTATACCAGGCAGGGTTGCAATAAGTGGTTTTTTTCTTAACTTTACAAATATAAATCAGTTAAAACAATAAATACTTAACTATATGTCAATCAATAAGGTTATACTTGTCGGTAATGTCGGAAAAGATCCTGTCATCCGGTATTTCGACAAAGGAGTTGCCAAAGTAACATTTCCGCTTGCAACAAGCGAATCATACACTAACCAGCAGGGAGAAACAATAACTTCAACAGAATGGCACAATATTGTTTTATGGCGTGCTTTGGCTGAAGTAGCCGAGAAAACTGTTAAAAAAGGTTCGCAGGTCTATATCGTCGGGAAAATAAAGACCAGATCGTATGTCGATAAGGATGGCAATAATAAATATATAACTGAAATCCTTGCAGATGCTTTTCTATTACTGGAGAAGAAACAAGGAATAGGTACAGTAGCCCCCCAGACCGAAGTGAATAAAAATCAAATGCCGGTAAAAGAAGCTCCCGGCTCAGAGATCAATGAACCACCGGCAGCTTATCAGACCAGTAACGAAGATGATTTACCGTTCTAGAGAGTTTTACTAAAAGTAAATCAATTGGAATCCGGATATTTATTTCCATTTATAACACTTTTTTCAGGTGTGACTTTATATGCGCCTGATTTTAAACTGTTTATTGGACTAACTGTTTTGGTTGTTCTTCTTTTCGGATCAGCACTGATGTCGGCTTCGGAAGTTGCTTACTTTTCTTTGAGACCTGAAGACATCGAAAGATTAAGAAATAATAAAACTAAAAGGGCAAAGAGTGCATTAAAACTCTATGACGTGCCCGAAAAACTTCTCAGCACAATACTGGTAGCAAACAATACCATTAATATTGCAATTGTTTTGCTTGCCGTTTTCCTCAGTGCCAGATTATTCGACTTTAGTTCCGACCCTGTTCTTGGGTTCATCATCGAGGCAATTGGGATTACTTTTCTATTGCTTTTTTTCGGAGAGATAATGCCAAAAGTGTATGCAGCCAGGAATCAGGTCTCAACAGCTCTTTTTATGGCATTCCTCCTGACCCTTCTTGAAAAAATATTTAAACCCATAACATCACTGCTTATCTTCTCCACATCATTTGTAAAGAAAAGAATAGGAACACGGCGTTCAAATATCAGTATGGACGACCTTTCCGATGCCCTTGAACTTGCATCAGATAATATAAATGAGGATGAAAAAATTCTAAAGGGGATAGTGAATTTCGGAAATATTAACGTCAGTGCTATAATGTGTCCGAGGATTGACGTTACAGCTATCGACATTAAACTGGGCTTCAATAAAATAAAATCCATAATTATCGAGTCTGGTTTTTCAAGGATTCCCGTTTACGCCGGATCGTTTGATTCTGTCAAGGGTATTTTATATGCAAAAGATGTTCTTCCTTATACAAACAACCCTGATAATTTCAAATGGCAGGCACTGATGAGACCACCCTATTTTGTCCCAGAAACAAAGAAGATTAACGATTTGCTTAAGGAGTTCCAGATCAAGAAGATACATATGGCTGTGGTGATTGATGAATATGGAGGAACCTCAGGAATAATTACACTTGAAGACATACTTGAAGAAATTGTAGGCGAAATAACTGACGAAAGCGACGAAGATGAAACAATGTTCCGGAAAATAGATGAAAAGACATTTGTTTTTGAAGGAAAAGTATTACTGAATGATTTTTTCAAGATAATTGAGATTGAAGATGATTATTTTGAAGAGGTCAGGGGAGAATCTGAAACACTTGCCGGACTTATCCTTGAGCTGACAGGCGAAATACCTCAGAAAGATCAGATTATCAAATACAGGAATTTTGTCTTCAGTATAGAAGCTGCCGACAAGAGAAGAATAAAGGAAATACGAGTAGAAATTGTTGAAGATAATGGTGAGAATAAGGAAGATTAGGTTACCTGTAATAATCATAGTCTTATGCATTCTTTGCAGCTGCAGGGAACTTTCTGTTCCGAAACCTAAGGGCTATTTCAGAATCGACCTTCCACAAAAGGAATATGTCTTATTCAATGAGGTGCCTCCAAAATCCGGCAAACCATTGCTTTTTGAATACCCGGCTTACGGACATATTTCTAACGAGGTTGGCAATAGATCAGAACCCGGCTGGTTTAATATTGAATTTCCTGCCTATAAAGCAAAAATTTACCTCACCTATAAAGATATTAAAAATGATCTTGCCGGCCTGATTGAGCAGACATATACAATGAATGTAAAAAATCATATTACGAAAGCTGACGCTATAAATGAGCAAATTATTAGTAACCACGAGAATCAAGTGTATGGGATTCTTTATGACCTGAAAGGGAATACGGCTACTTCGGTCCAGTTTTATGTGACCGACAGTATAAAACATTATCTTAGAGGATCATTATATTTTGCAGCAGAACCAAATGCAGATTCGCTTGCCCCGGTGATAGATTTTTTCAGAGAAGATATCATTCATTTGATTGAAACTCTGAGGTGGAAAGAAAATTAACATTATAACCGTCCAATGGGTTGTATTACAAAACATTATCTTAATGAATTCTCCATCCTGGGAGTCTGGAAAATAGAAGAGGATCTGAATAACCTGCTGGAATTGGTTGTGCTGGATAATGGCGATAATAAGAAATATAAAGGTTTCGCCAGTACTTCGAGGAAACTTGAATTTTTAAGTGTAAGAGCACTACTTGCAGAACTTCTTGGGAAAGATGCCAGGATCGTTTATAATAAAAACAACAAACCATTCCTGAAAGATGGTTCAAGATTTATCAGCATATCCCATTCACATAAACTGACGGCTATACTGTTGAGTACAAATGAGAAAGTTGGGATCGACCTTGAATATATGAGCACGAATATCGGTGCTATTGCTTTCAAATTTATTAACAGGAAAGAAAAAATTACAAAGGAATCTGAAACCCGCAAATATCATCTTTACCTGCATTGGTGTGCAAAAGAAGCGTTATATAAAATTTGTGATAAAGAAGGTATAAGTATCAGAAAGAATATAACAATTGAACCTTTTGAGGTGAAAGAATCGGGAGAAATAAGGGGGAAAGTTCATACTGACAAGATTAATGACTCTTTTGACCTTTATTATTCCAGATATGACAACTATGCAATAGTGTGGACAAAAAAAAATTATGAAAAGGGATAATTTTCCAGGAAAGAAGAGCATCGCCCTTCTTCTTGATCCTGATAAGGCAACAGGAGATTCTCTTAAAAATATTCTGAAAGTTGCCTCTGAATGTGGTACTGATTTTGTATTTGCAGGGGGTAGTCTTACTTTTAATAGTATTGACAATCTGATTGAATCAATTAAAAAATTGTGCAAAATACCTGTTATACTTTTCCCTGGTAACCTTCTTCAACTTAGCCATAAAGCAGATGCAATTTTACTTTTGTCACTTATCTCTGGCAGAAATCCCGAACTTTTGATAGGGAACCACGTAATAGCTGCTCCATACCTGAGGGATGTTAAAGAAAAGCTTATATCTGTCGGATATATCTTAGTTGGTTGCGGTACAAAAACATCGGTCGAATACATCAGCCAGACGGAAGCTATCCCTTCCGATAAACCTGATATTGTTGTAGCTACAGCCCTGGCAGGAGAAATGATCGGACTCCGGATGATCTATCTTGAAGCCGGTAGCGGTGCCACAAATCCAATTCCACCAGATATCATCAGGGCAGTAAAGGGAAATGTTTCAATCCCGGTTGCTGTCGGAGGCGGGCTCAGAAATACAGAAGAAATAAGGGATGCCTTTAACGCTGGTGCTGACCTTATAATACTTGGCAACGGAGTCGAAGGGAATCCCGGACTCCTGACTGATGCCTGTAAAATAAGGGATATTATGCGGAACGAAAAGTTTACCTGAACAGTTCAAACATCGGTTCCCCGGTACATGCGTTAGGATAAGGCACCTTACATAATGAAGAGAGGGTCGCTGCAATATCTGTCATATTCACTTTCCGTGTCACACTAGCCCTGTTAACTGTCCACCCATACCATATCAGAGGAACATGAGAATCATATTCATATGGCGAATTGTGGTTTGTCAGCTGGTCCCCTTCTTTTTCGACCCAGCCCGGATTAAGAGTAACTATTACATCTCCTGACCTTTGAGGGCTGAAATTGTTTATGATCCTTCTAAGATGTCCGTTACCGAAATCGTTAGCCTCAAATGCCGAATAGGGATAAGCAGATGCAACACCGGAAAACTGAACCAGAAAACGGGCCACTTTCTTTTGTATTTCCTCAAGAGGAATTCTGGCGTCCTCAATGAGCGTCCTGTTCAGGAATATTTGCTTTTCAGAATATCCCTTAACCCAGTCACCCTCACCATAGACTGCATTAAGGTAACTCCTTAATAACTGAAGAGCCTGATTTTGCCTGAAATATCCTGCCGGTATCCGGTTACTTTCCAGCACAGTGGGAATTTCAGAGATGCCATGGGCTGAAGTAAAATATATTAATACATTTTTCTTCCCAAGGTTATCATTTACATACGTCAGAAGACTTTCTATGTCGCGGTCAAGGCGCAGAATAGCATCTCCCATCTCTACTGATGACGGGCCGAATCTGTGACCGATATAATCAGTTGATGAATAACATATTGCCATAAAATCAGTTACATCATCTTTTCCCAGCTCTTCTTCTTCAATTAACTTTATAGCAAAATTTGTAGTGAATGAATTTGCAAAAGGAGTCTCCCTGAGCAAAGAAAAATCATGTGCCGAATTTCTTACTCCTGTTTGACTCATCTTTTTCAGATCATAGGGGAAATAATTACGACCATTGAACCCTGTTTCAAATTTATTTGAATCGGGCAGACAATCAGCATAATCGCCGGTCGGCCGGAGAAGACTCCACGAAGCATTCAGATATGTTTCTGAATACTTCATTGCATTGAAATCATTAACCCACGATGGCAAAGCTTTCATATAGTAAGTACAACTCATCCACGTTCCGGTGGAATTGTCATACCAGTATGCGCCATCGGCTGCATGACCCGCAGAAAAAATTGCCGAGTTTTCTTTCATGCCAACTGCAAAAACTTTTGAATTCCTGCTTGTTGCCATCTTAAGCTCATCAGAAAATGTCGATGCCTGAAGATTTACAGGTGAGTGAAGACCTGCTTCATAACTTCCTCCAACAGGATTTACTGCTATATCTTTTGAACAATAGATAAGCTCGTTTTTCAGTGGCAGATACCAATTGTCAGATGTAATACCATGATAAGATGGTTCTGTTCCGGTGGAAATTGTTGAATAACCAGGGGCAGATTGTGTAAGCATATATTCAAAATAGGCATTCCTGAAAAAAGTTCCTTCATTAATCAGTCTCTTAATGCCGTTTTCCGACAGCCTGTCTCTGAATTTTTCTAGCTGATCGTATCTTAACTGTTCAACCACAATCCCAATAACTAGCTTTGGTTTATCAGGCGGCAGATATGCCCCCTGTCCGAACATCTTTAGGAAAACAGATAAAACAAAAATTACTGCAACAGATCTTTTTTTAATCATATCTTATAACTTCATGATATTTAAAACCGGCCTTTGCCGGAAAAAATTATTAATTCATAAAAAATAAATAAAGGGTCAAAAGTAGCTTTTTTAAGCTAAGAAACAATAAGTAAAGATGATTTAGCACGAAGTATCAGAAGCGTCTGACTATAATAAAACGGCTTTTAAATGATATTTTGGAGACTCTGTTTGTAAAAACAATTATATAGGTGCCTCCTGCTAACCAACTGACATCAACTGAAACAGGTATTCCATCAACTGCTTCTGTATTATAATCCGATAGTTTCATCCCAGCCAGATTAAATATTTTTATATTAATAGCTCCCCTGATCCTTTCAGGCAATACTGCTTTAATACAGGTGCTTCCGGGGTTAGGGTATAATAACGGTTTTGCAGGATTTGTAGTATCTACCGGATTAAAAACAGGTTTCATTTCCACAATAATGTCAGTTTTCTGACCGGAATTGACTATGATATCATTTACCACAGTATCGCGGTAACCATTTGCAGTGAAGGTCAGATTCCATGAACCCGTTTCAAGGAGCCTGATAAACCTTCCTGCGAGAGTATCTGAATAGATATGAGAATTATCTTTATCATGCCCGGTAATAAATACTTTTGCAGGAACCGGCTTTCGGGTAAGGCCATCATTCACCTTGCCATGAATTCCATATAAAGCATTTTCCAGATAACCAAACAACGACCGGTGGTTACTCTCCCAAAGTGAAGGCAAATTTTCAGCGGGTGTGATATAGTTGTTGTCAAGCTCGATGGTAGTTTCACGGCCCTGTAATTCATAAGTTACATAATCCTGTCTTCCGCCATAAACCGGATACCATTCATAGCCATTTGTAACACCATTATCCAGATCGTCCATATAACCCGGGGGAGAATACATATGCACAGTATCAGCATATGCCCTGCTTACTCCGTAAAACCAGTTATCGTCAGCATGATACCTCTCCCACCGGTCCCAGGGGTAATTCACTACCTCGGCGCCCGAGTGGAAATTTGCTGAGATAACAAACCGGTGTTTACCTAAAAATCTCATCATATCGAGAGTTTCTTTCTGTTTTACAGTATTTGGAGTGTTGGGATCGGGGAAATTCCTGTTAAGATCATACCCGTTAGCATTATCTCTTACCGGTGAGGTAATTATATTTCCGGTGGTATATGTGCCATCGGGATTTGCCAGTGGATTTATCCATATTTCAAGATTATCTACAAGATTTTTTACCCTGCTGCTCAGGTTATAATTCTTAAGAAGATAATCAGCAAGCCTTAACATAAGAACAAATCCACCCGTTTCATCTCCATGAATTGTTGATGAGTAAAACACTTCGGGTTGATCTTCATCATCGTTTACATTATCAGAGATCTTAAGAGCATATATCAATTTCCCATTAATGCTGGTCCCAATAGTATCGAGCTTGCATATTGAGGGGTAGTTTCCTGCGAAGAACCTCATGATAGAATCATATTGTCTCCAGGTCGGATAGCTTTCCCATTCCATAGCCTGGTCCATACTTACAGAATTTGCAATGCCCTTAACATAAGATCTTTCAATAATTGTATAATCATAATGTGAAAAGATGAACCATTCAACTGTCAAGGGAGAAAGCATAATATGAACAGTTTTGTCCTTTACTGATATGATAGATACATTCCGGGTAATATAATCAATAGCTGATGCTCCGGGGGATGGGATTGCCACTTCGGCCTGACCATTCTTTCTGATTATCTCCCTTAACCTGTTATCTTCAGGTGTATCCTGAGGAAAGCATAAAATGGTAAAAAAAGGAAGTATCACCAGTATATTAATTAAACGCTTTGACATGCCTGGTATTAAACATTGAACCTTATATGAAGAATATCCCCGTCTTCAACAATATAATTCTTCCCTTCAATGAAGAACTTACCTGCTTCTTTGCAGGCATGTTCGGAACCAAGGGAAATAAAATTCTGATATTTCATCACTTCTGCCCTTATAAAGCCCCTTTCAAGGTCGCTGTGAATTACACCTGACGCCTGAGGAGCTGTCATCCCCTTTTTGATGGTCCAGGCTTTTATCTCTTTTGGTCCAACTGTAAAAAATGTCTGAAGATTCAGCATCTTGTAGGCTGCCCGTATCATTTTATCAACTCCGGGTTCATCCAGTCCGGCATCCTTAAGAAAAGCAAGACGGTCATCCTTGTTTTCAAGCTCTGCAATCTCTGCCTCAATAGCGCCTGCAATAATCAGTATTTCAACATTTTTACCTTTCAGGAATTCTTTTACCTTTTCAACATATTTATTTCCTGTGGCTGCTGACTTTTCATCAACATTACAAACATACATTACAGGTTTCATAGTAAGCAGAAAGAGATCATCCACAAGTTTCTTTTCTTCATCTTTCACTTTCAGGGTACGGGCATTGTTAAAGTTACCAATATGCTCCCTGTACCGGTTTAGTACATCACAACCATGTTTTGCATCCTTATCACCGGTTTTAGCTGCTCTCTCAAGACGCTGCAACTTCTTCCCGACCGACTCCATGTCCTTAACCTGCAATTCAAATTCGATGGTCTCCATGTCTCTTACCGGATCAACCGATCCATCAATATGAGGCAGGGCATCGTTATCGAAACACCTGAGTACATGGATAAGGGCGTCGGTGTTTCTTATGTCTCCAAGGAATTTATTACCAACACCTTCTCCTTTGTTTGAACCGCGGGCAAGTCCGGGAATATCAACTATTTCCACTGTGGTATGAACAATTTTCTCGGTAACCTGATGCTTCACAAGTTCATAAAGTCTTGGGTCAGGAACCTGAACTAACCCGATATTTGATTTTGTCGCACTAAAGGCAAAAGCGTTAGTTTCACCTTTTGTATTGGAGATGCAATTAAAAATTGTCGTTTTGCCAACATTTGTAATGCCTATAATTCCACATTGAAGAGCCATCAGGTTTTCAAATTAATTCATTTGGCAGCAAATTTATCATTATTCCGGGTTTTAATCAAATTCTAACTTCTTTCAATGTCTTTTAACCTGCATCCTTTGTTTTTCCCTTGCCTACCGGCTGGCAGGCCCAAGGGGGAAATAACTTGGAATTCCTCATTCCCCCTGCAGGGGAAGGTCGGGAAGGGGGATTTCAATCTTCTTCACGCTTTCGACGATTTAATAATCTGCGACGATCTGCGCAATCTGTGGGAAATTGGTCTGATTATTTTCCGCAGATCCTACTGATTTTCGCAGATTACTTCACTTTTTTATTTTTCAAACAAGACTTATATCTTTAAACCTTTGAATGTTTTTTCTATCAAAGGATAAAAGCTGAATTGCAATTGAGTGATAATAAACCCGACAGCGACATTTTTGAACTGTTAGAGACTGATGTGAATAAAGGTTTCCGACTTGTTGTTGAGAGATACAGTTCAAAACTTTACTGGCATATCCGCCGTCTGGTAATTCTTCACGAAGATGCTGATGATGCCCTTCAGAATACTTTTATAAATGCATGGCGCAACATCGCAAACTTCAGAAGCGAAAGCTCACTTTATACATGGCTTTATGTAATTGCGACAAACGAAGCTTTAACTTTAATCAATAAAAGATCCAGAAATTCTGCTGTTTCGCTTGATGACCTTGGAAGCTACTTTTCCAATTCAAAGGAAGGCAGTATATGGTTCGATGGAGATGAAGCACAGGTAAAACTTCAAAATGCTATTTTACAACTTCCTGAAAAACAGCGCATTGTTTTTAATCTTAAATATTTTGATGATATGACATACGAAGATATGAGCAAAGTACTTAAAACTTCGATAGGAGCTTTAAAAGCATCATATCATCACGCAGTTAAAAAGATCGAAAGTATTATTATTAACGGCTAAAACTTTATTTAATATATTTCACCACCATCATTAAACCTTAAGGTTATTTAAACATCTAAATAAATGATGAAAAAGAGAGACGAAATACCAACCACGAATCCTTTTAAAGTACCTGAAAACTACTTTGATGAGGTGAATAGAAAAATAATTTCAGCTACTGTCGGTGATTATACTGAAGTTAAAAGGACCGGACTTTACAGGAGACTGAGACCACACCTTGCAGTTGCTGCATCAGTAGCTGGTTTGGTTATTCTGAGTTATACAGCAATTAAGCTGTTCACCCCTGACAGAAAATCCATGACACTTTCTAAAATTGACATTGAAGAGTATTCAGAAGCTCTGATAAATGATATTGATCTCCTTACTCTCGAGCAAAATGCAGCCCCTCTGGTTTTATTTGAAGAAAGACCGGAAGTAGATAAAAAGGATATAATTGATTATCTTTTACTTGAAAATATTGATATAAATGACATTTATGAACAATTATAAGTTTTAAGCCATGAAAATAAAAGTGATTGTTTTAATGATCCTGATAACGTTTGGTATGCCGCAAATATCTGCACAAAATAATAATCTTGAGAGACTTAATGCCTATAAAATCGCATTCTTTACAAAACGACTGAATCTTACCTCTCAGGAAGCTGAGAAATTCTGGCCAGTCTATAATGAATTCCAGGATATGAGACATAAGCTTCAACTCGAAAGACAGGCTATCAATAGAAATTTCAATCAGAATGGACTTAATATGACTGAAAAAGAGATGACTGAAGCTGCTGATGAACTGATCAGATTACAAGTCCGGGAGGCTGCTATTGCGCAGGAATTCCATAATAAAATCAAAGGGATACTATCGCCGGTAAAGGTTCTCAGACTTTATCAGGCTGAAAATCAGTACAGGGTGCAGTTACTTAATGAGTTACAGGACAGAAAACAAATCAGAAACAATCGAAATCGCCCTTAATCAGAATTCAGTAATTTATATAAAATCAATCTTTCAGGTTCATTTCAGATTTCATAAATAACAAAAGATCATCCAGTGATAGTTTCTTCTGTTCTCCTGTTGACATTATTTTCAGGATGACATTATTATTTTTTATCTCATCCTCACCTGCTATAACAATGTAGGAAATCTTTTTAGAGTCAGCATACGACATTTGTTTTTTCAGCTTCACCGGATCGGGGTAAAATTCAGTGCTTACCTCTATTTTTTTCAGAAGATCCCGTATTTTCATTGCAAATTTTGTTTCGTTTTCTCCAAAGTTGAGAATCAGCACCTGGGTCCCGGGATTTCTGATTTCATCAAATCGGTTCAGATGGCTAAGGACATCATAAATCCTGTCGGCGCCAAAAGATACACCTACTCCTGAGACTCCCTCCATTCCAAAAACTCCGGTCAGGTTATCGTACCGGCCACCACCGCAAATACTACCGATGTTAACATCTTTCGACTTAACTTCAATTATTGCACCTGTATAATAGTTAAGACCGCGGGCAAGAGTCAGATCAAGCTCAGTATCACAGTTAAGCGGGCTGTTTTCGATATATGAAAAGAGGGTACGGAGTTCCGCAATTCCTTTCATACCGACTTCAGAACGGGCAAGTATCCCTTCAAGCTTTGAAATTTTGGTGCCTGCATTTCCGGTTAACTGTAAAATGGGCTGAAGTTTCTTAACAGCTTCGGGTGCAAGGCCTTTGCTTTCAAGTTCTCTGTTAACTGCATCAATACCAATCTTGTCAAGCTTATCGATAGTAACAGTTATATCAGTAATCCTTGCAGCTTCACCAATGAAATCTGCAATTCCCGAAAGCACCTTCCTGTTATTAATCTTAATAACAGTTGATATTTTCAGTCTTTTAAAAATATCATCAATGATCTTAACAAGCTCATATTCATTTAATAATGAATCACTGCCAATAACATCCACATCACATTGGAAGAATTCACGATACCTTCCTTTTTGTGGACGGTCGGCCCTCCAGACTGGTTGTATCTGGTACCTCTTAAATGGAAAGACTATTTCATCGCGATGTTGAACGACGTAACGTGCGAAGGGCACCGTCAGATCATACCTTAAACCCTTTTCGCACATTAAAGATGAGAGTTTGCCCTGCTCCCGGTTAAGCAGATCCCTATCATCAACCGTTGAAAGAAAATCTCCTGAATTAAGGATCCTGAAAAGAAGCTTATCTGCCTCCTCCCCATATTTGCCGAGAAGGGTCGAAAGATTTTCCATAGCCGGTGTCTCAACTGGTTGATAGCCATAAAGTCTGAATACCTGTTTTATCGTTTCAAATATGAAATCTCTTTTCAGCATCTCTTCCGGGGAGAAATCGCGTGTTCCTTTTGGTATGGAGGGTTTCTGAGGCATTAGTTGTTTTGTAAAAGATAAAAGACAAAAGTAAAAAGACAAAAGTAAAAAAGATAAGGAGAATGTGAAAGAAGTTGTCTGATTGCCTGATTGTCCTTATGCCCTGCGGGCTGTCTTTGAAGTCTTGAGGTCTTAACGCCCTGCAGGCTGTCTTTTAGTCTTTTTAAGAAACGACCCTTAAAGACTTTAAGACATTAAGGGAACAGGACATTAAGACAATCAATACTTCTCCGGAACGAAAGTCTGCTCTGTTATGGGAGGTCTTACATAAGCCACATCGTGCTTGAGCGGAGGAAGCTTGAATGGTTTGGGTGTAAGATCATCATAAGGGATAAGTGATAGCAGATGGTCAATACAATTAAGCCGGGCTCTTCTTTTATCATCCGCCGGAACAACATACCATGGAGATTGTTTGGTATCGGTGTATGAAAACATTTTGTCTTTTGCCATAGAATATTCAACCCATTTATCGCGTGATTCAACATCCATAGGGCTGATCTTCCATCGTTTTGTCGGATCTGTTATTCTATCCTGGAAACGGTTCTCCTGTTCACTGTCACTTATTGAGAACCAGTATTTAATAAGTATGATCCCAGACCTGATCAGCATCCTTTCGAATTCGGGGCATGATCTCAAAAACTCTTCATACTCTTCACTGGTGCAGTATCCCATCACCTTTTCAACTCCTGCCCTGTTGTACCAGCTCCTGTCAAACAGAACTATCTCCCCTCCTGCCGGAAGTTGTGAAACAAAACGTTGAAAATACCACTGTGATTTTTCTTTCTCGGTCGGGATCCCGAGAGCCACGATACTGCAAATCCTGGGATTAAGACATCCTGCAATAGTTTTAATAACTCCTCCTTTACCTGCGGCATCACGACCTTCAAAAATAACGATGACCCTGAGCTTATTCGTCTTGACCCATTCCTGAAGCTTTACCAACTCAATCTCGAGCTTTAAAAGCTTTTTTTCGTATTCATTGCGGCCAAGTTTCTTATGCTTTTCCGCTTTTACATCATGGTATAAGTCTTTCTTATTAAAAGTTTCAACTTTTACCTTTTTGATTTTTGGATTATCAGCCATTAAAGGAAAATTTAATCAGAATAGAAATATACAAATTTCTTCCTGATTAAAGAAATTTACTATCAGAAAATGTTACTGGATAAATGGTATGGCAAGGGGATACCTGAATTCTTGTCCTTTTGAGGCCTTAACACTTGCAATAATAATACAAATGACTTTAAGGGTAGCCAGAAAGATTACAATAGGGATACCTACAATTATGAAACACAATGGAATTGCAAGAACCATATAAAGCAGTATTGAAATCTGGAAGTTAAGAGCTGCTTTCCCATTCTGGTCAACCCATTGTGATTCATCTTTTCTTGATAACCAGCATATCAGTGGTCCGATAATCCCTCCAAAGGGGAAAAAGAAACCGGCAAACGCTGAAAGGTGACAAAACATGGCCCAGTTCCTTTCTGATTCTGATAATTCTCTGATCTCTTTCATGGCAATCCAGTTTTTAATAAAAGACGTATCTGTTTTTCTATTGCTGCATGATCAGAACCTTGCCAGGCGTTTCAGATCGGCAGGTAATAATCCATCAGGATTGCTCTTGCCGATCATATGCTGATTATAATAGTACATATCTGAGTCATCAGTTCCAATCAGCATCTTAAAACAATACCCGGAATTTCTATCACCAACCGGACCTACCTTATGGAGTATTAATGTATTAGGGGTCTTCTCCTGAATTGCCCTGACAATAGTTTCTTCAGTAACTATTTCGATCCTGTTTTTATAAATGGCCTTAATCTTTTCAATAGTACCTATTTCGGGAGAGAGATCTTCCTTTTTAACCAGGATTATCTTATTCACTATTTCAGGAATATTTTTATTATAGTACTTCAGATATTTTCTTCCTGTCAGTGAAGGATCTTCTGAGATCAGTTGTGCATGCTTCTGTATAAATGAAAGGATTGCTCCAAGTTTATATCCATATTCCATATCATCTTCTCCTGCAAAAGAAAGAGGGATGGCACAGATCTCCGGCATCTGTCCGATTTTCTCCACATCTTTTCCCTGAAGCAGATTGATAAAATTAAAAACAGAGTTCGACTTATCCTTTTCAAAATTAGTCTCAGTAAGTACAATAAAAGAATAGGAAGGATCAAGCCTCCTTACATTGAAATCGGTTACCTTAATAAATTCAAATGGAGTGATTTTCCAGTAATTATTCATCGCCTGTCTGATATATGTGTTGTAGGAAGAAAATGAGTTATCTTCAAGCACCACACATGTCTTTGAAGCAACAAACTGCTTTATCTCAATGCTGCTTGGGAAAGGAGCCTGTGAGAATAACAGAACCGGGGAAAACAGGAGCGAAAGGGTTGCCAGGATTTTTTTCATATATTCAAATTAATTTACAGGGATATACAGAGGATTTTTTTCATTGTATTTCCTGATGTAAACAAACATCAGTTCTTTTTGTTTCTTACGCGGAAGCTGAACATACTCTTCATATAACTCACTATCTTTCATCAGGAGCAGCTTAGTGTTTTCAACATCATATTCCAGTATCTTTCCGCTTTCAAAATCGATCAGATATTGTTTAATCTCGTTCCGGGCAGGATTTTGCCTGTAAGGTGAATATGAGCCATAAGGTGAATAGTAATTACCATAAGAGTACGGGGAATAGTAAGGAGAATAATAGGGTGAATAGTATGGAGAATAATAGGGATCATAGTACCCATAAGGTGAGTTATAATAGCGATCATCATATGAAGTTATATCAGCTACAAAATGACAGATGCTGCCAACAAAAGTTATCCTGTTAAAATTTCCCTGAACCTGTATGTTCAAAACGCCGTTCCTTGCATAACCCCAGATTGAAATTCTTTCAATTTCCTGCCGCACACCCATCGCATCATAAAAATAAATCTTGTTACCGGCAAGCAGTTTTTTAAAAAACTCCCTGTCGTTGTAATCAGTTGAAGTAAGGAGCTTCGCCTTAGGTATAGGACTATTCATCTTTACCTGATCGAAAGTAAGGTAAATACCATCATTGAACCTGAAGTCGGGAGTGTATTTCACCATTCCCTCTTTTTCCTGTCCGTTCAGCGGATAAAGTACACCCCCGGATACAATTGCGGCAGTCAATATAAATATTCTGAATAACCTCTTCATAATGACGTACGATTTTATTTTTCAATTCAAAAATTGTACCATAAGGGCAAAATTAACCTTTTCCTGTTAAGGATGTTAATTTCAGCCAATGTATATTTATCATCTATTTTGCTTAAATTTACAACACTGCAATAAATCAGTTTTTTGTAATGAGAGAACCAGAAGGAAGTACTACCAATAATGCTATGAATAAGTATTCGGATGAAGCATTAGAAAGAAGAAGAAAAATAATTGAGACCTATTCAATTATTACTCTCCTATGCCTAATACTGGCAGTAATACTTATTTCTTTTGATCTGAAGCTGATTGCGGGCTGCCTTGTTCTGGTCGGAGCCTCTATGTTTGTGCTGATTATCAGAAAGGCTTCATTTCTTATTAAAACCGTTAAGGAGTCATTTATTGATGCTTCTTCATCTAACGGGAAAAAAGATGACATCATAACCGACTTCTCCCACAGGATCAGGGAGCCGCTTAACAATCTCGTTATAATTGCGGATATACTTATGACTTCCGGACTCCAGAAGAAACAGAAGGAGTTGCTCGAAACCTTTATTGCTTCAACTAATAATATGGTCACCACTGTTAATGAATTAACAACACAGTCGGCCGGTAGTTTCAGCTATGAACCCAGAAAGCATATCAGGTATAATCTTCTTTCTACAATCCAGAACACTATCGAACTTTACAGCCTGAAGGAAAAGGCCAATCTGGATTTTATTCTGAACAAAAAAGATTATCAGGAATTTGAATGTCAGGGCGACCCGATAATATTGAAACAGATCTTCCTTGACCTGTTTAACACAATCGAGGATCAGAACACGGAGGGAGCCATGAAGGTTACAATAAACCTTAAAAAGGAGAAAGAGTCAGAATATGAAAGATATATAGGATTAAGAATACAAACCGATAAAAATATTGTCCTCATTAATGAGACGGATGACACAAGTCATCTTGCTTCCAGGCTGATCTCCTTAAGTAATGGCAGGTTCCGTCAGGAATTAGGAAATAACTTTACTGTTCTGAATATAAGTCTGCCGTTTACTTATCCCGTTTATGAACAAAAACAACAGGTTGTTACACCTGAAACTGAAGAGGTTACTCATAAAGTAAAAATTCATAAAGTTCTGAAAGACATAAAGATACTTCTTGTTGAAGATAATCTTATTAACCAGAAGATCACCCTTCTCACACTTAAACCCATAGTCAGTAGTATTGAAACAGCCTCGAATGGGAAGGAAGCTCTCGACAAGTTCGCAAATTCAGATTATGATCTGATACTGATGGATATTCAGATGCCAGTGATGAACGGACTTGTTGCTGCCGAAAATATAAGGGCAATTGAGGCCGGTACTAATTCTCATATCCCGATAATTGCAATAACCGCAAATGCCATGCTTGGAGACCGGGAGAAATGTCTGTCTGCAGGAATAGACGATTATATCAGCAAACCTTTCCAGCCTGCGGCACTTATAGAAAAGATTAAGAGAATCCTTTAGTAAATTCGTATAATCGCTTTTAGGTTTTATCAGAAATGATTTCATCAGTACCATTCCTGCAAAGCCTGATGTTTTTCAATGATGGAGACGGGATAAGAGCTTCAAAACCCAGCAAATCCCATTTTTTATCAATCCTTCTTATTGTTTCGGCATCCGAACAGACGACATTAGGCCATTTTCGGGGGAACCGGTCTTTCTGGTAAAGTTTAATAGTTCCATCTATCAAAACCGAAAAAGGGGAGATAAAATAATGATCTCGTTGAGGATCTGAGTTACCAAGCACCTGCCATGCGACTTGAAAATAGTCATCTGAATCAACAGTATGATCAACTACAACCACAAGTCTGAAAATACCATTTTTGTCTTTTATTCGGAGCAGGTCGCAAACCTTTTTTACACTATCGGGATCCTCTGATGGATTGACTGACAGAATTACTAACGGGATCGCTCCTTTAAGAAGAGTGAGATTATAACTTTTTATAAAGTCATTATTCAACCATTTAATCGACTCTCCAAAATGGGCAGGTTCTATAGAACCGGAGACCAAATTTCTGCCTTGAATCTCCTCAGTTTGTTTTACAGTAGCGTCAATCCCTGCTTTTCCCCCGAAAGAGAAGTTGTCAGACGAATGATCCAGGACATCAAGAGGACCACGGTTAAAAACAAGGTCAGTTTCAAAGTTTGTATTGGCAAAAATGTGTGTTATCAGCTCTTTGTAGTCTCTGATATTTACCTTCCCGCTAACCACAGCCAGATATTTTGTAAACATCATCTGACCTGCTCCGAAAAGGGAACTTATCACTTTCATGCCTTGTCCCGGAAAAGTTTTATTAATCTTAACAATGACAAGATTATGGGCAACCCCGGCCTCAGGCATATGAAAATCTTCAATTTCGGGTTGTATAGCCAGCTTAACCGGAGAGAGGAAAATTTTCTCGGTTGCTTTGGCAAGCCAGGCATCTTCCTGGGGAGGTATTCCTACTATTGTTGCCGGATAGACTGCATTCTTTTTGTGTGTAATACAGGTGACATGGAATCTCGGATACCAGTCGGCAAGAGAATAGAAACCAGTATGGTCACCAAAAGGACCCTCCCATACAAACTCTTCTGACGGATCAACATATCCTTCAATTATTATATCCGCATCAGCTGGTACATAAAGTTCATTAGTAATACATTTGACCAGTCTGACCTTTTTCTTCCGCAGAAAGCCGGCAAGGATATACTCACTGATATTCTCAGGCAACGGGGCTGATGCAGAATATGTATAAGCAGGATCACCTCCCAGTGCAACAGATACCGGCATCTTGCTACTGATCTTTTTCCAGGCTTCAAAATGGTTTGCTCCTGTCTTATGCCTCTGCCAGTGCATTGCTGTCGTGTTTTTATCAAGTATTTGCATTCTGTACATTCCGACATTTGTTTTTCCTGTTTCAGGATGGATAGTATGTACCATGGGTAATGTTATGAAACGACCTCCGTCGTGTGGCCAGCACTTGAGTGCCGGTAGTATTTCGAGGTCAGGATCATGGTGAATTACCTGCTGGCAGATACCTTTTCTGTAAAGACGCACTGGAAGATAACCTGCTATTTTTAAAAGTCCTGGAAGGGTTGATAATTTTTTTAAGAAAGTTTCAGGAGTCCCCGGAATCAGGTTAAACATGCTTTCGATTTCTGTTCCGGCTTCGGTCAGATCTTTTTTACCAAGGGCCATTGCCATCCTTCTATCTGATCCGAATGCATTAATCAGAACAGGGAAAATAGTCCCTGTATTTTCGAAAAGTAATGCTTTTCCTCCTGTTTTAGTAATCCGGTCGGTCACTTCAGTTATCTCGAGAACCGGATCGACAAAAGCTTTTATCCGGTGGAGTTCCTCATTTTTCACCAGTTCAGCAATAAAATCTGTTATACCGGAATAAGCCATTTTCAATATTCAGATGAAAGCTAAAGGTATTGAATAAGGAAATAAAAGTTACAGAAAAGAGTGAAAAAGAGAATAATGGAATGGTATAAAACAATAAATGGGAACTATTCCGAAGATTAGTTCCCATCCACCGTTTGCAACCGAGGCCGCTAACGGCGTCAGGCTACTGTTATTTTGACCGGCTGCATTGCCTGATACTAGATCTGGTTTTGCAACCTCTGGCTTTCAGGTTAGGCTTGTTACAGCAAAACCTTCCGGCTGTCCTTTTGTCCGTTTTAAGGCGGACTTCCGGGACGAAGTGTCATTCAGGCGCCGATGTCATTTCCCGAAGGATATGGCATTCAGTTTCAGATCATCCGGGGCCGAAGCCCCTTTTTTTCTGAAGCCCTGTGACTCAATCGCTGAAAGAACGTTTCCGGTTTCCTCGATTTTCTGAACATCCTGGAACTAAGTCCATTCGTTCAGGCTTCAGCTCTCTTGATGCGCAGACCCGAGGGTCTGATTGAAACGGATCTTGTTTCATTTAAGTAACCTTTTCCGTCTCCACATCTTTTGAGCAGTCTTTTATCGCTCACCTGATAGATCAAATGTACATTATGAATATCAAAAAACAATGGAATGTGAATCATTGTTGTAAACCTGATATAAACAGAAGTTATCAACAATTGTTAATAACGTCGCAAAGTTAGACTGGTAGATAATTTAAGTAATTCTGTAAGGTAGGAATACCCCTCTGTCAGCTCCGCTGACGTCTCCTCCAAAGGGGGAGAAAAATTCATTAAACATTTATTGGATTTCTTTCCCCCCATTTGGGGGAAAAACAAAGGGGGTAAAACAACCAAAAATAAGAGGCCGCCTTTTAAGACAGCCTCATGATTTTTTGATTTTCACAAACTATTTTTTGTAACCGTAAACAGCCAGGTTACCGAGTAACTCTTCGATCCTGAGTAACTGGTTATACTTAGCAACCCTGTCGGTTCTGCTGCATGAACCGGTTTTAATCTGACCTGAGTTTGTTGCAACAGCGATATCGGCGATTGTTGAATCTTCAGTTTCGCCTGAGCGGTGGGAAGTAACGGTTGTATAACCTGCCCTGTGAGCCATCTCAATTGCGTTAAGCGTCTCTGTAAGGGTACCGATCTGGTTTACTTTTATAAGGATGGAGTTTGCACAACCCATATCTATACCTTTTTTTAGATATTCGACATTGGTTACAAAGACATCGTCGCCGACAATCTGGCATTTCTTTCCAATCCTGTCTGTAAGCATCTTCCAGCCATCCCAGTCGCTTTCTGCCATCCCGTCTTCGATCGAATCAATAGGATATTGGCTTATCAGTTTTTCAAAATAGTCAACTTGTTCCTTTGATGTTCTCCTTGCTCCTTTTGGTCCCTCAAATTTGGCATAATTATAAATCCCATCTACATAAAATTCTGAAGCAGCAGGATCAAGAGCAATAGTAACATCAACACCTGGTTTATAGCCTGCAGCGGATATTGCTTTTATTATAGTTTCAAGTGCATCTTCAGTTCCTCCGAGGGTCGGGGCAAATCCTCCTTCATCACCTACTGCTGTACTTAAACCACGTTCTTTCAGCACTTTTTTAAGTGAATGAAATACCTCTGCTCCCATCCGTAACCCTTCTTTAAAATTCGGGGCACCGACAGGTCTGATCATGAATTCCTGGAAAGCTATCGGAGCATCGGAATGTGATCCTCCGTTGATAATATTCATCATCGGAACCGGAAGGGTAACCGCATTTGAACCGCCAATATACCGGAACAAAGTTAATCCGTGGTAAGAAGCTGCTGCTTTGGCAACTGCAAGAGAAACTCCCAGAATGGCATTTGCACCCAGGTTGCTTTTTGTTTTGGTACCATCGAGTTCGATCATCTTTTTATCGATGCCGCACTGATCGGTAACATCCATACCGATTATTTCATCAGCAATAACATTATTTACATTATGAACTGCTTTAAGAACCCCTTTCCCCAGATAGCGGTTTTTATCGCCATCGCGGAGCTCAAGAGCTTCGTTTTCGCCTGTTGAGGCACCTGAGGGCACTGCTGCCCTGCCCATATAACCGCTTGCAGTCATAACATCAACTTCAATTGTCGGATTGCCGCGGGAATCCAGAATCTCACGAGCATGTACACTAACTATTTGACCCATAGAAATTTATTTTTTTATTAAACAATGATGCAATATACATAAAAAAAGGGATATGCCTCTATGACTATATCCCTTTCCTTTAAAATTATTTCGTCATGCTTTTTCTTCTTCCGAACCTGTTTCGCTATCTGTCTTTTCAGCTTTTACTTTGGTTTTTTTTGTTTTTTCAGCTTTCTCTGTAGCAGTTTTTTTGGTTTTTGCTGTTGTGGTCTCCCCGGCAGTTTTCTTAGCCGTTCTTCTCCTCCTTGTTGCTTTAGGTTTTGCAGCTTCTCCACCGAGCATACCTTCATTGTAATCAACGAGCTCAAGAATGCACATTTCTGCATTATCACCTATCCTGTTTCCGATTTTCAGTATGCGTGTATATCCTCCCGGCCTTTCACCAATTTTTGGCGAAACTTCCCTGAATAATTCAGATACTGCTGTTTTATCTTTAAGATAGCTGAAAACCACTCGCCTTGAGTGTGTTGAATCTTCTTTCGATTTAGTAATCAGAGGTTCCACATAGGTCTTCAGCGCTTTAGCTTTGGCTGTCGTAGTTGTAATCCTTTTATGAATGATAAGCGATGTTGCCATATTTGCAAGCATCGACTTTCTGTGTGAACTTGTTCTTCCTAAATGGTTAATAGCTCTTTGATGTCGCATTTCTCTATATCCTTAACCAGTTTTCAAATTAATCTTTATCTAACTTATACTTGCTCACATCCATTCCAAATGACAGACTCATGGATTCAAGCAACTCATCAAGCTCAGTGAGTGATTTCTTACCAAAATTCCTGAATTTAAGAAGATCATTCTTATTAAACTTGACAAGATCACCAAGCGTTTCAACTTCTGCAGCTTTAAGACAGTTAAGTGCTCTGACCGAAAGGTCGAGATCAACCAGTTTTGTCTTCAGCAATTGTCTCATATGCAGTACTTCTTCATCAAACTCCTCGTTAGCCAGTTTATCATCCGAGTCGAGAGTTATTTTTTCGTCGGAGAAAAGCATGAAGTGATAAATAAGGATTTTTGCTGCCTCCTTAAGTGCCTCTTTCGGATGAATTGAGCCATCAGTCTCGATCTCCAAAAGAAGTTTTTCATAATCGGTTTTCTGCTCAACGCGATAGTTTTCAACAGAATACTTCACGTTTCTGGTAGGGGTAAAAATAGAGTCGATTGCAATAAGACCGAATTCACTATCAACAGGCTGGTTTTCCTCTGCGGGAACATAACCTCTTCCTTTATTAACAGTAAGTTCTATCTGAATTTTAACATCAGGCTCCATTCTGAAAATAACCAGGTCGGGATTAAGCACTTCGAAGCTGCTTAATGCGCTGTTAAGGCTACCTGCTTTAAATACCTCCTGTCCGCTGATTTTGATCACGACTTTTTCATGATCTACATCCTCTATTGTTCTTTTAAAACGAACCTGTTTAAGGTTAAGAATGATCTCAGTTACATCCTCAATAACGCCGGTAATGGTTGAGAACTCGTGGTCGATACCTTCAAGCTTTACTGTGGTTATTGCAAACCCTTCAAGTGAAGAGATAAGAATCCTTCTCAGTGCATTACCAACAGTAATACCATAGCCAGGTTCAAGAGGACGGAATTCGAATTTCCCGTACTTGTCGTTGGCTTCCAGCATTATAACTTTATCGGGCTTCTGGAATGATAAAATGGCCATAGAATTTATCTTATATGATTACTTAGAATACAATTCAACAATAAGTTGTTCCTTGATATTTTCAGGGATATCGGTACGTTCAGGCAGATTCATAAATTTACCTGCCATTTGTGCATCGTCCCACTCGAGCCAGGAAAGCTTTGAATATTTTCTGGTTGAGAGTGAATCAACTATAGATTCCAAAGATTTTGATTTTTCGCGAACACCGATTATGTCGCCTGGTTTAAGCTGAAATGAGGGAATATTGACTACACTCCCGTTAACCATTATATGCCGGTGTGATACAAGCTGACGTGAAGCTGCTCTGGTAGGAGCAACACCAAAACGGTAAATCACATTATCGAGGCGTGCTTCAAGCAGCTGAAGAAGTACTTCTCCGGTAACCCCTTTGCTCCTTGAGGCTTTTTCAAAAGTATTGCGGAATTGTCTCTCAAGTATACCATAGGTATATTTTGCTTTTTGCTTTTCCCTCAGCTGAATGCCGTATTCCGAAGTCTTCTTCCTCTTTTTATTCATCCCGTGCTGACCAGGAGGAAAATTTTTCCTGTCGAGATGTTTATCGGGGCCGTAAATAGGTTCTCCGAATTTTCTTGCAATTCTTGTTTTTGGGCCAATATATCTTGCCATTGTGCTCTTATTATATAACTATCAAATAATCTACTCAATCATTACTTAAACTCTTCTTCTTCCGGGTGCACGGCAACCGTTGTGGGGCATCGGGGTAACATCGATGATTTCAGTGACTTCGATACCAACATTACTAATTGACCTGATTGCCGATTCACGGCCTGATCCGGGGCCTTTAACAAATACCTTTACTTTTCTTAATCCAAGATCATAAGCTGCTTTGCCACATTCTTCCGATGCCATCTGAGCAGCATAAGGAGTGTTTTTCTTGGAACCTTTAAATCCCATCTTTCCGGCTGATGCCCAAGAAATTACCTGCCCTGAATTATTGGTCAGTGTAACAATAATATTATTGAATGATGAATGAACATGTGCCTGGCCAGTCGGTTCAACCTTAACGATCCTCTTTTTTAATGCTCCGGTTTTCTTTGCCATATTCTAATTATTTAGTAGCTTTTTTCTTGTTTGCAACAGTCTTTTTCCTGCCTTTACGGGTTCTGGCATTATTCTTGGTACTCTGTCCTCTTACCGGAAGTCCGATTCTATGGCGGACACCACGATAGCAGCCAATATCCATAAGCCTTTTTATGTTCATTTGTGTCTCAGAACGAAGCTCTCCCTCAAGTTTGAAATTATCGTTCAGGATGCGGCGGATGGAATTGATCTGTTCATCAGTCCAATCCTGAACCTTTGCATTCCGGTCAACACCAGCCTCATCAAGTACTTTCTGTGCAGTACTTCTTCCCACTCCATAAATGTAAGTCAGGCCAATTTCGCCTCTTTTGTTTCTTGGTAAATCAACACCAACAATACGTGCCATAAAAAACTTTTCTTAAATGAGTTGCAAAATTAATTAAATTATCCCTGTCTCTGTTTGAACTTGGGATTTTTCTTATTTATAACATACAAGCGTCCCTTACGCCTTACAATCTTACAGTCGGTGCTGCGCTTTCTAATGGATGCTCTTACTTTCATTACCTTAATATTTCTTATTTATATCTGAATGTTATTCTTCCTTTTGTAAGATCGTATGGAGACATCTCCACTTTCACCTTGTCTCCTGGTAAGATCTTTATATAGTGCATTCTCATTTTACCTGAGATATGTGCAGTTATTACATGTCCGTTCTCGAGCTCAACTCTGAACATTGCGTTAGAAAGGGCTTCAATGATAGTACCGTCTTGCTCGATTGATGATTGTTTCGACATACGACTACAATTTATTTAAAACTTCTTCTATAAATTCAAAAGTTGTTAATACATCTGGTTTCCCTTTATTAACCGCAACGGCATATTCAAAGTGTGCCGAAGGTTTTCCGTCAACTGTCCTGATGGTCCATCCATCTCTCATCTGCATTGTCTCTTTTCTCCCAAGATTGATCATTGGTTCAATACAAATCACGAGTCCTTTTTCCATCTTTGGTCCGGTTCCTCTCTTCCCGTAGTTTGGTACTTCAGGGGCTTCATGCAGCCTTTTTCCAAGGCCATGACCAACAAGTTCCCGTACCACCGAATATCCTCCGCTTTCAGCTTTGGATTGAACCGCAAAGGAGATATCACCTATCCTGTTTCCTGCTATGGCTTCTTTAACACCTTCTTCAAGAGAAGCTTTGGTGTAATCAAGAAGACGTCTAACTTCATCATCAATCTTGCCTACTCCAAAAGTAAATGCGCTATCGCCATACCATCCATTTAATATTACTCCGCAATCTATTGAAATTATGTCTCCTTCTTTTAAAACATAATTGGATGGGATACCGTGGACCACTTCGTCGTTGACAGATGTGCAGAGGGTTTTAGGAAACCCGCCATATCCCTTGAAAGCCGGAGTGCCGCCATTACCGCGGATATATGATTCGGCTATATCATCAAGATAGAGAGTGGAAATCCCGGGTTTGATAAATGAAGCGACTTCTGCAAGTGTTCGCGACACCAGCATATTGCTCTCTTTTAACAACCCGACCTCTTCATCAGTCTTCAAATACAACATCAAAGAACGCTAAACTTATTAAATCGACGTAACAGAGCCTGATCTTCCTTTAACACGGCCTGATTTCATAAGACCGTCGTAATGACGCATCAACAGGTGACTTTCGATCTGTTGCAGGGTGTCAAGTACAACTCCTACAAGAATTAACAGCGATGTTCCACCGTAAAATTGTGCAAACTGAGGTGTTACACCTGCTTTAACTGCAATGGATGGCAGTATAGCAATAGTTGCCAGGAAGACTGAACCGGGAAACGTAATTCTCCCCATAATCTGATCGAAGAACTCCACTGTTTTTCTGCCCGGTTTAATTCCAGGGATAAAACCTCCGTTTTTCTTCATGTCCTCTGCCATCTGAACCGGATTAATGGTAATTGCAGTGTAGAAATATGTGAATAAAATAATAAAAATTGCTGTAACAAGGTTATACCAGAATCCGTACATATTTGAGAATGCAACAACAAAACCTGAACTGGATTTGGAATATCCTGCTATAATAATTGGCAGCATCATAATTGCCTGAGCAAATATTATAGGCATAACTCCTGCAGCATTCACCTTCAGAGGAATATACTGACGGACACCGCCGTACTGTTTGTTTCCGACGATCCTTCTGGCATATTGAACCGGTACGCGACGTGTTCCCTGCACCAGCATTATTGTACCCAGTACAACAATAAATAAAAATACAATCTCAACAATAAGTGCAACAGGGCCACCTGCACCATTCAACCTTGTTCCTGCTTCAAATATGAAATTAGCAGGCATACGGGCAACAATACCAATCATAATAATAAGTGAAATACCGTTACCTATACCTTTATCGGTAATCTTTTCGCCCAGCCACATTACGAAAATTGTACCCGCTGTAAGAATTACCACTGATGAAAACTTATAGAAGAATCCTGAGAGGATAAATGCACTGGCAGGAAGCTGTGCTGCAAGGTTAACAAGGTATGTGGGAGCCTGTAGTATAAGAATACCTACTGTAAGATATCTGGTATACTGATTCATTTTTCGTCTTCCGCTCTCGCCCTCTTTCTGCAGTTTCTGGAAATAGGGAAAAACTATACCCAACAGCTGGACCACGATTGAGGCAGAGATGTAAGGCATAATTCCGAGAGCAAATATTGAAGCCCGTGAAAAAGCTCCCCCTGAGAACATGTCGAGC
>JBGOZX010000031.1:0-31828 GCA_041480425.1 Bacteroidia bacterium | reverse complement strand
TACTGAGTCATTGATGGCCTTACGAAAAGATTATGCCTTCCTTACGAAAGGTGGGGTATTTACAGACGATGTAATTGAAACATATATCGATTACAAAATGAAAAATGAAATTTCCGAACTGTCTTTGCGCCCTCATCCGTTCGAATTTGCACTTTATTACGATAATTAAAAATTCAAATAACACATCAGTTAAAATAAAAAGGTTGCTGTTTTGGTAACCTTTTTATTTTTCAATTTTTAGTAAAAAGTCAAATATTCTGGAGTATTTTTTTAAAAAAAATACACAATTTTTAAACAAAGAGTGTCTTTTTTCAAGATTTTTATGAAAAGTTATATATAATTGCCGTCAGTAAATAAAAATAACTATTTTAAAACTGAATTATGGCGACATTAAGATTTAAAGCATTAGAAGAGTTATTCAACAGAATGCCTCTTGAAATTGAATTACCATCAAAAAATGTATCCGATTATTTCGGAATTAATGTTTTTGATCTTCCAAAAATGGAGCATTACCTGTCAAAGGAGGCATATAAGGTAGTGAAACGTGCTATTAATGAAGGTAAATCATTAAGCCGGCAGGAAGCTAACCAGGTTGCTACCGGACTTAAAGCGTGGGCTATCGGTAAAGGAGCTACCCATTATACACACTGGTTTCACCCTCTCACAGACGGAACAGCAGAAAAACATGACGGATTCATTGAGTTTGGAGACAACGGACGGGTTGTTGAAAATTTCTCAGGCGAAGTTCTTGTTCAGTCCGAACCTGATGCTTCAAGTTTCCCGAGCGGAGGTATCCGTAATACATTTGAAGCAAGAGGATACACTGCATGGGATGTTTCGTCACCTGTTTTTATTGTCGGAACGACTCTTTGTATACCAACAATATTCGTTTCATATACCGGAGAAGCTCTTGATTATAAGGCTCCACTTCTTAAAGCGCTCTCAGAACTCGATAGGGCTGCAGTTGATGTATGCCAGTACTTTGATAAAGATGTAAACAAAGTAATTGCTACCCTTGGTGTTGAGCAGGAGTATTTTCTGATTGATGAAGCATTATATTATGCCAGACCCGATCTGGTTCTTGCCGAAAAAACTATGATGGGTCATCAGTCATCTAAAGATCAACAGCTTTCTGACCATTATTTCGGATCCATTACGGAAAGGGTGATGTGTTTTATGGAAGATTTTGAATGTGAGTCTTATAAACTTGGAATCCCGGTTAAAACCCGTCATAATGAAGTGGCTCCAAATCAGTTCGAGTGTGCCCCGATCTTTGAGGAGGTAAACCTTGCAGTTGATCACAACCAGCTGCTTATGGATATAATGAAGAGAGTTGCCCGCAAACATAAATTCAGGGTTTTATTTCACGAAAAACCCTTCGCCGGAATAAACGGTTCAGGAAAGCATAATAACTGGTCTATGGCAACCAACACCGGTGTAAATCTTTTATCACCCGGGAAAAATCCAAAAACCAACCTCCAGTTCCTTACATTTCTGGTAAATGTTGTAAAAGCTGTTAACGACAGCAATGAACTTATAAGGGCTTCTGTCATGAATGAGTCAAACTCATACCGACTTGGCGGACATGAAGCTCCTCCTGCAATAATTTCTGTTTTCCTGGGTACTTATCTTACCGAAATGCTGGAGAATATTGCCAGCAAAGTAACAGATAAGAAAATGACACCGGCTCAGAAGACTGAGCTTAAACTTGGCATAGGCAAAATCCCTGAAATCTTACTTGATAACACCGACCGCAATCGTACTTCTCCTTTCGCATTCACAGGAAACAGATTCGAGTTCAGAGCTGTTGGCTCATCTGCAAACTGCAGCGCCTCAATGATAGTCCTGAATGCTGCTGTAGCTCATCAACTTACAAAATTTAAGAATGATGTTGACCAGATTATCAAAAAGGGACGGAATAAGGATGAAGCAATCTTCCAGGTTTTAAAGAAATATATAACTGAGTCAGAAAGAGTATTGTTCGAAGGTGACAATTATAGTAAGGAATGGCATCAGGAAGCAGCAAAAAGAAAACTTACAAATATTGAAAGTGTCCCGGAATCTTTGAAATGTTACCTTACCCCGCATTCGAGAGAAGTATTAGTTGAAACAGGTATTTTTACCGATAAGGAACTTGAAAGCCGCGTTGAGGTTGAGTTCGAAAAATTCACTAAAAAGATTCAGATTGAAGCCAGGGTTCTTGGCGATTTAGCTATTAACCACATCGTTCCAACGGGAATTAAATATATGTCTTCCCTGATTGAAAATGTAAAAGGATTGAAAGAGGTATTCAATGATCTTGAATTTGAAAGGCTTGCAGGTGCACGTAAAGAGGTAATAATAACTATATCAGATCATATTTCGAGTATTAAAAAGCTGGTCCATGATATGATCGAGGAACGTAGAAAGGCTAATGTGATTGAGGACTCTTATAAAAAAGCATTGGCATATGAGAAGAAGGTGAAACCTTATCTCGATGAAATTCGTACTCATATAGATAAGCTTGAATTAATTGTTGATAATGAGATCTGGCCGCTGCCAAAATACAGGGAGCTGCTTTTCACTAGATAATTGGTTAGTTGTTTTTTTCATACTGAACTAAAGGGGCGTCTAAATAAAGGCAGCCCCTTTTTTCTTATAATAATTAAGATCCTGTAACGTTTATTATTATTATCAGAATTCTTTAAATTGATTACTTTTATGGTCAAATTGAAAGATGGATTATGAAACTTCCAAGTTTTCCCTGACATAAACACAGATGAAAATAATTTATTAAAACATGGAGATTCCATTAGACCATTAAAATAAATTATATACTAATGAAACGTCTATTATTGCTCATCATATTATTGACTATTGCAGCTTTACAGGATTCCCCTGCGCAGAAGCGGAAAGCCGAGAGAGCCTATTCCTCTTTCAGTGCTGGTGAATACTTCCAGGCAATTGACCAGTTCAAGGACTCATATTCCAAAGCAAGGAAAACGGATAAGGCATCCAGAGCAGAACTGGGGTATATGATCGCCGAATGTTACCGTCTGACAAATGATCCGAAGAATGCCGAAACATGGTACCGGCTGGCAGTTAAATCTTCATTTTCGAAACCCGAAGCTCAGTACTGGCTGGCCCAATCGCTGAAGAAGAATGGCAAATACCAGCAGGCTATTGATGAATTTAAAAAATACAAGCAGGTTGCTCCTTCTGACTCCCGAGCCGACCAGGAAATACGTGGGTGCGAACTTGCACTGGAGTGGCAGCGGAACCCGGAAGCATACAGGGTTGAGGAACTAAAGGACTTAAATTCAAAGGAAGATGATTTCAGTCCGGCCTATGGACGTGATGATTTTGGAGTAATCTATTTTACTTCATCACGCGATGATGCCGCAGGTAATAAAACACATGGTGCCACTGGACAGAGCTTTACCGATATCTTTGAAAGCCGTTTAGACAAAAAATCAAAATGGAGCACACCTGTTCCAGTAGAGAACATAAACAGTGATTTCGAAGACGGAACACCTAGTTTTTCAGCCGATTATAAAGAAGTTTACTTTACAAGATGTGAAGCAGGCAAGCGTGAAAAGAAAGGATGTGTGATCATGTATTCAAAAAAGACAGGCGATAAATGGAGTGATCCCAAAAATCTGGGCATCCTTCCCGATACTCTTGTTGCTGCCCACCCTGCCTTATCGCCCGACGGTTTAACCCTTTATTTTGTTTCTGATATGGCCGGCGGTTTTGGTGCAAAAGATATTTATACTGTTACACGGACATCCACAGGAGATACATGGTCGGCTCCCCGCAATGCTGGTCCGGATATAAACACAAGCGGTGATGAACTTTTTCCGTATGTAAGAATAGATGGGACTCTTTATTTTGCCTCAGACGGTCACATAGGAATGGGAGGGCTTGATATATTTAAGGCAACGCCACAACCTGACGGCTCATGGGTGGTTCAGAATATGAAATCACCCATCAATAGTTTTGCCGACGATTTTGGGATCGCTTTTGAAAATGGAAACGAACGCGGAGTCTTCAGTTCAACGCGAAAAGGAAGAGGTAATGATGAGTTGTATTCTTTTGAGTTGCCCCCGCTGAAATTTAATGTTACGGGACTTGTCAAAGATGAAAAAACAGGCAGCCCAATCTCCGGATCTGTTGTACAGCTTATTGCCAGCGACGGATCGAATCTGCAGGCAGAAACGGGTACTGGCGGCGATTTCAAATTTGCGCTTAAACAGGCTGTCGATTATATTTTCCTTGCATCAAAAAGAGGCTACCTGAACGGAAAAGAAAAAGAGACAACAAAAGGGCAGGAGAAAAGCCGCGATTTCATGGTTTCAATACTTCTGACTGCCATTGACAAACCTATTGAACTTCCAAATATTTTTTACGACTTTGGTAAATGGGACCTGAGGCCTGAATCGATGGTATCGCTCGACAAGCTGGTTGAGACCCTTACCGATAACCCAAATGTTACAATTGAACTGATGTCTCATACTGACTCCCGCGATACAGAGGAATATAACCAGGACCTTTCCCAGAAAAGAGCCCAATCGGTTGTTCAGTATCTTATCGAGAAAGGCATTGAGCCTGAAAGATTGTCACCAAAAGGATATGGAGAATCAAGCCCGAAAGTTGTTGATACTTCTATAGCATCACAGTACTCGTTCCTGAGATCAGGTACCGTGCTTTCGGAACAATATATTAACTCTCTTGCAAATGAGGAGCTGAAAGAAATTGCTCACCAGATAAACAGGAGAACAGAATTCAGAGTGCTGAGAACAGACTATGAGTCGCCGAAAAAATAAACTGATAATATGAAAATCCTTCTGTCATCACTTTTATTTAGTCTTGCCATTTCATCTTCTTTGTTTGCCTTCACTCCTCCTGCAAAACCTATCCGCATTCTTGTAGTTACGGGAGGCCACGGTTATAAGGTGGAACAATTTAATGAAATGCTTGCCAGCCTTGGTGAAAATATTACTTACCAGATTGCTGAATTGCCAGCTGCTTACGATATGTTTTTACCGGAGAACAGGAACAAATATGATGTCCTCGTGTTTTACCATATGTGGCAGAAAATTACCGATGAACAGGCAAAAGTTTTTTCTGATTGCATCAGAAAAGGAAAATCTGTGGTTGCCCTTCATCACAGCATCTGTGCATACGATGACTGGCCTGAGTATTTTAATATAATCGGTGGGAAATATTTTCACAAACCAACTGAGTTTAAGGGCAGAACATATCCGGTTTCATCATATATTCATGACCTCCATTTTAATGTCAAAATAGCCAATCCAAAACATCCTGTTACAAAAGGGTTAAAGGATTTTGAGATTTTCGATGAGACGTATAAAGATTATTATGTTGAGGCGGGCGTGACTCAATTACTAACAACTGACGAACCAACAAGCACCCCTGTAATAGGCTGGACAAAAAAATACGGTAAAGCCCGGATTGTAACATTACAAAGCGGTCACAATGTACCAACATTCGAAAACCCCAATTTCAGGAAACTCCTGAAACAATCGATTGAGTGGGTGTATAGTGGTAAGAGATAACTGCTTTTTCGGATATTTTTGATTGTTTTGTTTAAGGACCGTTCATTAGGTTAGAGACCAAAAGAATGGCTTTTAGAAAAACCTTTGTTCGCCTTAGTGCAATCCTTAGTGAGTCTTTATGGTTAATTAGAAATCACTTAACCACAAAGTATCACAAAGGTCATCACATCGGGACACCAAGGTAACATTTCTTTTTTTCTATCTTTATCCCTTGATTTGATAAACATGTCAACACAATCAAAATACAGCAAAAGAGGCGTCTCTTCCGAAAAGGAAGATGTGCATGTAGCAATTAAGGATATTGATAAAGGACTGTATCCCAAAGCGTTCTGTAAGATAGTGCCGGATCTGCTTTGTGGCGATAAAGAGTATTGTAATATCATGCATTCTGACGGAGCAGGAACAAAATCATCACTTGCATATGTCTACTGGAAAGAAACAGGAGATATGTCAGTATGGAAAGGTATCGCTCAGGATGCCATAGTAATGAATACAGATGATCTTCTCTGTGTCGGTGTTTATGATAATATACTGCTTTCATCAACTATCGGACGGAATAAAAACTTAGTTCCCGTTGAAGTCATTTCAGCAATTATAAATGGAACTGAAGAGGTTTTGGATCATTTCCGCAATCTTGGTATAGGGATCTATTCAACAGGAGGGGAGACGGCCGATTTAGGCGACCTTGTCAGAACAATTGTTGTTGATTCAACCGTTATTGCCCGTATGAAAAGAGCTGATGTTATTTCCAATCATAATATAAAAGCAGGCGATGTAATTGTTGGACTGGCTTCCTTTGGGATGACCAGTTATGAAAAAGAATATAACAGCGGAATTGGAAGCAACGGACTTACATCAGCACGGCACGATGTTTTTGGACCTTACCTGGCATCGAAATACCCTGATAGTTTTGACACAACTCTTCCTTATGATCTCATCTATTCAGGACAATTAAAACTGACAGACCAGATCAAAGATTTAAATACTAATGCCGGAAAGCTGGTCCTCTCTCCAACCCGCACGTATGCCCCGGTAATAAAGAAGGTTCTTGAGACAATGCGCCCGGAAATACATGGAATGGTCCATTGCTCTGGCGGAGGGCAGACAAAAGTGATGCGTTTTGTTGATAATCTGCATATTGTAAAGGATAATATGTTTCCGATTCCTCCTTTATTCAAAATAATTCATGAACAATCAGGTACCCCTTGGAACGAGATGTACAAAGTTTTCAACATGGGACATCGTTTCGAGATTTATACAAATCCTGGTTATGCTTCTGACATCATAAAAATAGCTTCCAGTTTTAACCTCGAAGCCAAAATCATCGGCCATTGTGAAGCATATGAAAGCAATAAACTTACAATTATTACTGAGAATGGGATTTTCGAATATTAATAAGGTTTTCCTTATTCCCCTGGCCCCATTTTCCCTTTTGTCTACCTCATCCCCCAACCCCTTCTCCTAAAAGAGAATGGGTTTAAATAAATGAATATAAGTTAGTTAAGCCCTTATCCCCTGGGAGAGGGGTTGGGGTGAGGTTACCATTTCCCTTGCACTTTTGAACCATTCAACCATTCAACATTTTATTATTATCTTTGCACCCTGAAATTTATGTGTATATGGCAAACAATATGATTCTTGAGAGGCTTGAGGGTGTAAAAGCGAGGTTTATTGAGGTAGGCGAACTTCTTACCCAACCTGATGTTCTTTCAGATATGGAGAGATATATTAAGCTTAACAGGGAATACAAAGAACTTCAGCCAATTATTGAGTCGTACGAAAGATATAAACTGGCGCTTTCAAATATTTCCAGCACCAAGGAATTACTGGGAACAGAAAAGGATGAGGAGATGAGGGAGATGGCAAAAGCTGAACTGGAACAACTTAACGCCGGCATACCGGAAATGGAAGAGGAGATCAAGCTGTTACTTATTCCAGTTGATCCTGAAGATGAGAAAAACGCTGTGATGGAGATCAGAGCAGGAACAGGTGGTGATGAGGCTAGTATTTTTGCAGGCGATCTGTTCAGAATGTACACCAAGTTCTTTGAGCAGAAAGGTTGGAAGGCTGAAGTAAATAGTTGTTCAGAAGGAACAGCCGGCGGTTACAAAGAGATTGTTTTAAGCGTCTCAGGGGATGGTGTTTACGGGATTTTGAAATATGAGTCGGGTGTTCACAGGGTACAAAGGGTACCACAGACTGAAACGCAGGGCCGTATTCATACATCTGCAGCTACTGTTGTGGTTCTTCCTGAGGCTGATGAATTTGACGTTGAGATCAGGAATGAGGATATCCGTAAAGATACTTATTGTTCGTCCGGTCCCGGAGGACAATCGGTTAATACAACATATTCGGCAATACGTCTTACTCATGTTCCTACAGGGATTGTTGTTACCTGTCAGGATGAAAAGTCGCAGTTAAAAAACTATGACAAGGCACTTAAAGAATTAAGAACAAGACTCTATAACCTTGAATATCAGAAGTATCTTGATGAGGTTTCGCACAAGAGAAAGACAATGGTTTCTACAGGCGACAGATCAGCAAAAATACGAACATATAACTATCCTCAGGGACGAATGACTGACCATAGAATTAACTTTACAATCTATAATCTTCCCTCAATACTAGATGGAAATATCCAGGAAGTCCTCGATAAACTCCAGATGGCTGAAAATACTGAACGACTGAAAGATAGCAATGTTTAAACTGGTTAATTATGAATCATGCACAGTTATTTGAGAACATAGTTGCGAAACGATCATTTCTTTGCGTAGGTCTCGATTCGGAGATTGAAAAAATTCCTTCCTTCCTTCTTAAATTAAAAGATCCTGTCTTTGAATTCAACAAACGAATAATAAATGCCACTTATAAGTACGCTGTAGCCTACAAGCCTAACGTTGCATTCTATGAAAGTTACGGAACTAAAGGATGGATTTCGCTTGAATCGACATTAAAGTATATTAAAAAGAAATATCCTGACATTCTCGTCATAGCTGATGCAAAACGGGGAGATATTGGCAATACTTCAAAGATGTACGCAAAGGCTTTTCTTGAGAATTTGCCTTTCGATGCAATAACTGTTGCTCCTTACATGGGCGAAGATTCAGTGACACCATTTCTTTCATATGACAATAAATGGGTTGTACTTCTGGCCCTTACTTCCAATAAGGGCGCTGATGATTTCCAGTATCACAATGAAGATGGCATTAAGCTATTTGAGAGGGTATTATCTGTTTCACAGAAATGGGGTACAATTAATAATCTCATGTATGTTGTCGGAGCCACACGTGCCGAAATGCTTAAAGACATACGTAAGCTGGTCCCGGATCATTTTTTACTTGTTCCTGGAGTAGGAGCTCAGGGCGGAAGTCTTGAAGAGGTTACAAAATATGGTTTAAACAGCAAATGCGGTCTGCTCGTAAATTCATCACGTGGTATAATCTTTGCCGATAATTCCAAAAACTTCGATAAAGTAGCTGCAGAAAAAGCATCTGAGATTCAGAAGGAAATGGAGAAATATCTTTCCGAAAGAAACCTGATCTGATTTTTTTGTCTTGCAGTCTTGCAGTCATGCAGTCAATTGATTATCAGTCTGTATCACCCCCCCTCGCTCCCGCTCCCTTTCTCCCCTTCTTTTTCTTCACCGTTTTACTGTTATGCCATTGCGCCGTTACGTCTTTTTTCGTATATTTATCTTCTCGCTGCCTTTAATTTAACTCGTGCTACCATGAAAGAGGAATTTCTCCATTATCTGTGGAAATATAGTCTTTATGATCCTGACAGCTTATATGATACCGATGGTAATCAAATAATCGTAATTCATCCCGGTCAATACAATCGCGATTCGGGTCCCGATTTTTTTAATGCCAGAATTTGCATAGAAGGAACTGAATGGGCAGGGAATGTTGAGATACATACCAGGGCATCACATTTTGATAATCACGGACATAACAGTGATCCTGCTTTTGATAATGTTATTCTCCACATAGTAGCTGAAAATGACAGGAAGATCTTCAATTCAAGTGGTGAAGAGTTGCTGACTGTTGAAATTGGATATGAACCATCACTTTATGAAAAATACTTAGATCTGGTTAATAATCCATATGTAATAGCTTGTCAGAATGATATCAGGAACCTGGATAACTTCTTCATCAGGCACTGGCTACATTCTCTTGTAATTGAAAGGTTACAGGGAAAATCAGCGTTAATAATGAAAATATTTTCAGAAACAGGAAACGATTGGGAAGAGACATTTTACCGGGTACTGACCCGTTATTTCGGCTTCAGGGTCAATACGGAACCCTTTGAAATGCTTGCTAATGCGATTCCGTTCAGGATTATTAGAAAACATGCCGACAACAGGTTCCAGATGGAGGCATTGCTTTACGGAACAGCCGGAATGCTCGATGAGGGACTTTTTAAAGACGCAGTTGCTGATAAATATTACAGGGATCTGATAAAAGAGTACAGGATCCTCGCAGCCAAGTATTCACTTCAACCAATCCATGGATGGATATGGAAATTCAGCCGGCTCAGGCCGGTTAATTTTCCGACCATCAGAATCTCTCAGTTGTCTGCTATGCTTTCAATTGCCGGGGGATTATTCTCCAGAACGCTCGAAGCCACAGATATGGAACAACTTAAAAAAATATTTGGAGTGACCACCTCCGTTTACTGGGATGATCATTATGTTTTCGGGAAAAAAGGCAGAAAGATTACCAAAAATACAGGATCACAGGCGACCGATATTATTCTTATTAATGCTGTAATCCCTTTGATTTTTGTTTATGGTCAGTTCAGAGATCATCATGACCTTTGTGAAAAGGCAATTTCATTTCTTGAAAACATTCATCCTGAGGAGAACTCAATAATAAATGAATGGAAAACATCAGGAATTGATGCTGAATCGGCTTTTAATACCCAGGCTCTTATCCATCTGACAAATGAATATTGCAAAAAGAGAAGATGTCTCGAATGCCGGATCGGGAGTAAGCTGATCAGTTTGGGAAAGACACTGAAGAATCAGGATGACCTGATACTTGAGCCATGAAATTGAGAGTGGGAGAATGGGGGAATAGAGATTTTCATAAATCCATTCCTGGGAAGGGTCTGGGGGGTGTTTTGTTAAAATAATTGATTTTGAACCAGCTTCATCTGTTCAACTCTGGTGACAAACTGTTAATAAATGTTGATAAATTGTTGAATGATAACACAATTCGACGCAACGTTTAGAGTTATTTTTACATCTTTATACAAAAGTGGAACAATAATTATTTTCAGTTTTACGTTACTAAGAAAGTAATAATAAGTACGCTCTTTCAAAAATGGATCAAATTATTGCTTGAAAATCAATAATGATAAACTTGATTTAAAGCTGTGAAAAAAAACATATTTATTGGACATTGTAAAAAAATAGTCAATTGTTTGATAATTTACATAAAAAAGCCTTATTTTTGCGTTCCAAAATTGGAGACTCAATTTATTTATGGATAAACAATATACTAATTAAAGACATGTATTTAACTACTGAAAAGAAACAGGAGTTTTTCAAAACGTTTGGAACGTCAGAGATTGATACCGGAACAGCAGAAGGGCAGATAGCATTATTTTCATACAGGATATCTCATCTCACCGAACATCTTAAAAAGAATAAAAAAGACTTCAGTACCCAGAGAGCCCTTATTAAACTTGTGGGTAGAAGAAGAAGGCTTTTGGACTACCTTAAAATTAAAGATATCGAACGGTATCGCGAAATCATAAAAGCATTGAGATTACGTAAATAGAGCTAAAAGGCAATTCAAAATTGCCTTTTTTCATACTATTTAAAATATTTTGTAGTTTCAATTTTAATAAATCACATATATAATGTTTAAAATAAAAGAGAAGATTATTGATCTCGGCGACGGGAGAACAATAACCCTTGAAACAGGCAGAATGGCCAGACAAGCCAATGGTTCTGTTTTGTTAAAAATGGGGAAGACAATGTTGCTGGCTACAGTAGTTTCAGCACAAGAGGCAAAGGAAGATACAGATTTCATGCCCCTATCGGTTGAGTACAAAGAAAAGTATGCTTCATCGGGACGTTTTCCTGGTGGATTTTTGAAAAGAGAAGCAAGACCTTCAGATTATGAAATCCTTATTTCAAGACTTGTTGACAGGGCATTGAGACCTCTTTTCCCGGATGATTTTCACGCAGAAACATTTGTGACTATCAGCCTTATATCAGCCGATATGGACATAATTCCCGATGCTCTGGCAGGTCTTGCTGCATCAGCAGCACTTGCAATTTCAGATGTTCCATTCAATGGGCCTATGTCAGAGGTAAGGGTTGCCAGGATAAACAATAAGTTCGTTGTCAATCCGACTGCCACTCAGCTTAAGGATGCAGACATCGACCTTATGGTTGGTGCCACATATGACAATATTCTTATGGTTGAAGGTGAAATGAAAGAAGTTTCAGAAGAGGAAATGCTTGAAGCTCTTAAAATCGCCCACGAAGCCATTAAACTCCAATGCAAAGCGCAAATGGAATTTGCACAAGAGGTAGGTGCTAATGTTCAAAGGGAGTATTGTCATGATGTGAATGATGAAGATCTCAGAAAAAAAGTCTGGGATGAAACATATGACAAATGTTACCAGTCAGCAAAATCTTCAACTGCAGATAAACATAAACGTCTGGATGCTTTAGAAGCTATTATGACAGAGTTTCTTGCGCAGTACAATGAAGAGAATCCTGTCAATGAAAGCCTTGTAAAAAAATACTACCACGATGTACTGAAAGAGGCATCCAGAAGACTGGTACTCGATGATAATATTCGTCTCGACGGAAGAAAACCTGATGAGATAAGGCCGATAATGTGCGAAATCGACCCTTTGCCTGCAACACATGGCTCAGCCCTGTTTACACGAGGTGAAACTCAGTCGCTTACAACGGTAACACTGGGTACAAAACTGGACGAAAAGATTATTGATGATGTACTGAATAAGGGAACGGAGAAATTCACACTTCACTATAATTTCCCCCCATTTGCCACCGGCGAAGCTAAACCTGCCCGTGGTATAAGCAGAAGGGAAATCGGTCACGGAAACCTTGCTCACCGCGCCCTTAAAAATATGATGCCGTCTGATGATGAAAATCCTTATGCAATAAGGGTTGTTTCAGATATACTTGAATCAAACGGTTCCTCATCTATGGCAACTGTTTGTGCTGGTACCCTAGCTCTTATGGATGCAGGGATTAAATTGCGTAAACCTGTATCTGGAATTGCAATGGGTCTCATAACAGATAAAGAGACAAAAAAATATGCAGTTCTTTCGGATATCCTTGGAGATGAAGATCATCTTGGTGATATGGACTTTAAAATAACAGGAACCCGTGATGGCATAACTGCCACACAGATGGATATTAAAGTGGGAGGGCTGTCATTCGAAATCCTTACTAAGGCTCTAAATCAGGCCAAAGCCGGAAGATTGCATATCCTGGATATTATGAGTCAGGTTATTGCAGAACCACGCCCTGAGCTTAAACCCCATGCACCGAGGATTGAAATGCTTACAATTCCTAAAGAACTGATCGGTGCACTGATCGGTCCTGGTGGGAAAGTTATTCAGGAAATACAGCGTGAAACAGGCGCCACAATAATTGTCGAAGAGATTGATGGTCATGGAGATGTCAATATTTTTGGTGAGAATGCGGAAATTATAGCCGCAGCACTCGACTGGGTGAAAAAAATTGTAACCGTACCGGAAGTTGGTCAGGTATATAAGGGTAAGGTCAAAACAATTGTTCAATTCGGAGCTTTTGTTGAGATTCTTCCAAACAAGGATGGATTGCTGCATATCTCGGAAATTGACTGGAAAAAAATCAAAACAGTCGGTGAAGTACTGAAAGAGGGAGATGAGATTGAGGTCAAGCTGATTGACATTGATCCTAAAAGCGGGAAACTGAAACTCTCAAGAAAAGTACTTCTTCCGCGTCCGCCCCGTGAGGATCACGAGAACAGAAAACCTGAACAGGATCAGAATAAATAATGTTGGGGGGAAAACCCCCTCCCCATGCGGGGACTCCCCCTCAAGGGGGAGAAACCCAGTATGTTGATTATCAGCGATTTAATCCCGTCATGAGGGAGGTGTCATAACTGAAAAGTCATGACGGGGTGGTCCTTTAGATTTTTAGAGAGCTACTTCCTTGTTATTTCACATCCAATTTTTAAATTTGATTTGTTGAAATCAAACAATAGTTTTCCGGGATGAGACTCAAATATAACTATGTAGTTATTGAAGGAAATATAGGTGCAGGGAAAACAACACTTGCCAGCCGCATCGCTGATCAGTTCAATGCACGCCTTATACTTGAGAGCTTTGCCGACAATCCCTTTCTTCCAAAATTCTATAACGATCCTGAAAAATATTCTTTCCCACTTGAGCTGTCATTTCTGGCCAGCCGATATAAACAGCTTAATGATGTGCTAGGATCCCGGGAACTCTTTAAAGCATTCACGGTTGCGGATTATTACTTCATGAAATCGCTGGTTTTTGCAGCATCAACTCTGAATGGGGAAGAGTACAACCTTTACAGGCAGATCTTCTATATTATTTACGGTTCTCTCCCAAAACCGGATATCTATGTCTATCTTCACCTTAAACCTGAACGATTATTGGAGAATATTGAAAAGCGAGGTCGCAATTATGAAAAATCAATAACTAAAGAATATCTTCAGAAAATACAGGACAGCTACTTTACATTTTTTAAACAGAATCCCGAAAACAAGTATCTTGTTATTGATATTAATGAAATAGACTTCGTTGCAAATGAAAATCAATATATAAAAATCATTGATACTATCTTCAATGAAGATTATCCTAATGGCTTGAATATGTTGATATTGTAAACATTTTTTCATTTTGTCGGATACTTAAACAATTTTTATTAAATTTGCACGTAAACAAAAAGGTCAGTATATTGTTCAATACATGTGAAATTAACCAGACCATTAACAAATAACATTTTAAATTATGAAAAAAATCAGAAGCTATTTTATCCTTATCCTTGCAGCAGCTTTTATGACAAGTTGCAGCGGTCTGAATAAGATGAAGAAAGACGCCGGTGATATTAAGTATGAGGTTACACCGAAAGTACTTGAAACACATGGCGGGATGATAAATGTAACAATTAAAGGCACATTCCCGGAGAAGTATTTCAACAAGAAAGCTACTCTTGAGGTTACTCCTGTTCTGACATATGCAGGTGGTGAAACAGCTTTTGACAAAGTTCAGGTTCTTCAGGGGGAAAAAGTCCAGGGTAATAACAAAGTGATTACATACACTGGTGGAGATTTTACTTACACAAGCAAAATCCCTTACAAGGAAGCCATGAAAATGTCGGAGCTGGTCTTGAGGACTAAAGCCACAATGGGGAAGAAAAGCCTTGATCTCGATCCGGTTAAACTTGCTGATGGTGTTATTGCTACTTCAACATTAGTTGAAAAGCATAGCAAACCAATAATGATGAAAGATAATTTTGTCAGAATTACTCCGGAAACACAAACAGCAGATATTAACTATGTAATTAATCAGGCAGATATTCGCAGCTCCGAGCTTAAAGCTGAAGATATCAAATTACTGAAGGAATACATCAGCCAGATAAGTGCCGATTCGAGCCGCCAGGCAAAAGGTGCAGTTGTAAGCTCCTATGCTTCTCCTGACGGGAAATTCGCCGAGAACGAGAAACTTTCGGTTAAAAGAGGAACATCTGCTGACAAATTCATCAGAAAGGAATTTACAAAAGTTGAAGCTGCTAAAGGTGAAGGTTTTTTTAATGAAAAAACCACAGCTGAAGACTGGGATGGTTTTAAAACCGAAGTTGAAAAATCAACTCTTCAGGACAAAGATCTTATCCTGCGTGTTCTTTCAATGTACTCAGATCCTGATGTTCGTGAGAAAGAAATTAAGAATATGTCATCAGCATATGAAGCTCTTAAAACCGACATTCTTCCCAGACTGAGAAGATCAAAAATGATGATCAATGTTGATAAGATTGGCCGTAGCGATATGCAGATTCTTGCCCAGATGAAATCAGATCCTAAAGTGCTGGGTCTTGAGGAAATGCTTTATGCAGCTACCCTTACAACTGATGCTAATGAACAACTTAAATTCTATCAGGCCGTAGCTGAAAACTATCCGAAATGCATACAAGCACAAAATAATATTGGGTATACTTTATTAGGATTAGGAAAACCTGACGAAGCCCTTACAGCTTTGGAAAAGGCAAAAGCTATTGAGAATAACGACGTGGTTAAGAATAACATGGGCTTTGCATACCTTGTAAAAGGTGATTTGGCAAAAGCAGAAGAGTTATTCAATTCTATGACAGCAGCCACCAGTGAATCAAAATGGGGACTTGGTGTTATTGCAATAACCAAAGGTGAATATGACAAGGCAGTTAATTACTTTGGTACAGAACCTTGTTTCAACCTTGCTCTTGCCCAGTACCTGAAAGGTGATGTAAATAAAGCAAAAGCAACTCTTGATGGAATGAAAGAACTCTGCAAATGCGGAAAACCTTCATACCTGAAAGCTGTTATTGGAGCTCGTCTCGATGACAAAACCTATATGCTTAGCGGACTTAAAGAAGCTATCGGTTTCAATGCCGATTGGAAAGCTTATGCAAAAACTGATATGGAATTAGCTAAATTCTTCGCTGACGATGCTTTCAAAGCAGCTGTTCAGTAAGAAAAGAGATAATAAATTAGAAGGCCGCATCAAAAGTGCGGCCTTTTTGTTTTCGCCTCATCCCCAACCCTACACTAATCTTGACCTCACCCTAAATCCCTTCTCTTAATCTTGACCTCACCCTAAATCCCTTCTCTTAATCTTGACCTCACCCTAAATCCCTTCTCTTAATCTTGACCTCACCCTAAATCCCTCTCCTGAAGGAGAGGGACTAAGTCATTAATTATCTTTGTTTTATGCCCCTTCTCTTTTAGGAGAAGGGGCTGGGGGATGAGGTTTTTTTAAATAATTCCCAAAGCACAATACCTGCACTTACCGCAATATTGAACGAGTGCTTGGTACCAAACTGCGGGATTTCAACACACATATCACACTGATCAAGTACATCCTGTCCGACTCCATTCACTTCATGACCAAAAACAAGAGCATACTTTTCTCCTTTTTCAACCCTGACATCCTGCAACTCCAGGGACCCTTCTGCCTGTTCAATTCCAATTATTTTATATCCATCTTCCTGAAGTTCTTTCACAGCATCCAGAGTAGTCTGGTAATAACTCCATTCAACAGATTCAGTTGCCCCCAGAGCTGTTTTTTGTATTTCCCTGTGAGGCGGACGGGCAGTGATACCACACAGGTATATTTTCCTTGCCAGAAAAGCATCAGCAGTGCGGAAGATTGATCCGACATTGTTATGGCTCCGCACATTGTCGAGGACAATCACAAAAGGTGATTTTTCTGAGTTTCTAAACTGGTCGATTGTCTTTCTTCCCAGTTCCCTGTTAAGAAGCTTACGCATTCTTTTTTTGTACGAAAATAACTAAAATATCCGTTTAAATTCTTTATATTTCCATCAATGAAATCAATGATAAAGAGAATGTTATTTTAAATAGTTGTCAGAAAATGAATACTCATGAATTTCAGGGTAAATCGTTGCTCAGAGCATATAATGTAGATATTCAGGAGGGATTCGTTGCAGAAACTCCTGAGCAGGCATTAATAGTTGCAAGACAGTTGCAGGAAAAATTCGGGTCTCAGTACTTCGTTGTAAAAGCGCAGATTCATGCAGGAGGAAGAGGGAAAGGTGGTGGAGTAAAACTGGCTAAATCGGTAGAAGAAGCTGGTAAAATTGCAAGTCAGATTCTTGGGATGCAACTGGTAACTCCACAGACAGGACCGACTGGGAAAAAGGTTAATAAAGTTCTGATAGCCCAGGATGTCTATTATAAAGGAGAAACTGAACCTGAAGAATTCTACATAAGTATTCTGCTGAACCGAAAAGTTGGCCGATATGTTATAATGTATTCTACAGAGGGAGGAATGGATATTGAGCAGGTAGCGGAAAAAACTCCGGACCTTATTTTTACTGAAGAAATATCCCCTGTCACAGGACTTCAACCATTTCAGACGCGAAATATTGCTTTTAATCTTGGTCTCACAGGAAATGCATTTAAGAATATGCAGAAATTTCTGACTGGCATATATGATACATTCATGGGTTGTGATGCTCAGCTCCTTGAAATTAACCCCGTCCTGAAAACAAGTGACAACAGGGTACTGGCGGTCGACTGTAAGCTGATACTTGACGATAATGCCCTCTTCCGGCATCCTGAACTTGCAGAAATGAGAGATCGTGATGAAGAAGATCCTGTTGAGGTTGAGGCCGGGGCATACAATCTGAATTACGTAAAGCTTGATGGTAATGTAGGGTGCATGGTCAACGGGGCCGGTTTAGCAATGGCAACCATGGATATTATTAAACTATCCGGTGGATCTCCTGCCAATTTTCTGGATGTTGGTGGCGGAGCAAGTGCAAAGACTGTTGAAGCCGGCTTTAGAATAATACTTAAAGATCCTTTGGTAAAGGCGATACTGATCAATATTTTCGGAGGCATTGTAAGATGCGACAGGGTGGCTAATGGTGTGGTTGAGGCTTATAAATCAATAGGTGAGATAAAAGTCCCGGTTATAGTCAGGTTACAGGGGACCAATGCTAAAGAAGCAAAGGAAATTATTGATAACTCAGGTTTGTCAGTTGTTTCAGCCATCTCATTCGGTGAGGCTGCAGAAAAGGTCAGTGAAGTTCTGTCAGGAAGGTAGGTTTATTTTATAATACCGGACATATCAGATACTATCTTTTATGCGATCTGTCGCAATACGGCTTATTCCCTGACTGGCCACATCGGCAAAGGCAGACCTCAGCGGGCCCTTCTTCAGTAATGTCCCTTTTCAGATCTCTTAACAGAATTTGTCCGGTAATTTTTAGAGGTCCTCCATCAATAACTTCAACTATTGCAGAGGCTTTTTCTTTATTATCTTTTCCCATAGCTTTTATTTATCTTCAAAACCTATTTTCCTGTGCGCCCCGTCGCAAAATGGTAAATGATTACTTGCTCCGCAACGGCATACTGAAATCATGCTGTCTCTGACCTCTTTTTTATTACCACTGTATAAAAATGTAAAGTTCCCTTTAATGACAATGGGACCGTCGATCATAATTTTTACCGAAACAGGGTTTTCTTCTTCGACAGACTCAAGTGTTTCCAGAAGTTCAGGTCTTCTGAACTGAACATGGTTTGTCTGATCAACGGTTACATATTTGTTTTTTTCTTCATCATTCCATTTCCATGAGAGAGCTTCTGTCGGGCACATATTAACGGTCTCAATTATTCGGGCTGTTGAAGCTCCGGACATATCAACCCATGGTCTTCTTCCAGGATCAAAAACTTCAATAAGCTCTCTGTAACAGTATGAAGCATGAACACATGCATCTGGTTTCCAGTATACTGTTATTTCATCGTTTTTGTACTTTCTGCCTCCCGAGAATTGTTTCCTATCTCCTTCCATTTCTGCTGATTATTTGTTCGCAATTTAATGTTTTTTGTGAAATAATTTATGGGAATATTGAGAGTAAGTAATCTGGCAAATCTTTATATTTGCGACATCATTTAAAAAAATTAAGAATTAAATTTTTAGTTTATATAAAAAGATAAAAAACATTTTTCATGGGGGGAAGACAGAATAATGTCTTTTTAGTATTCAAAAATTTCTTAAATTGCATAGTGTTCTGTTGTTGTGAAAGTTAAAAAAGGTTTGAAATTATTGGTTATCAGCTTTTTATGATAAGAGGGGGTTGGAATATTGGGAATTGTGGTGTCAGCAGGTATTTTTATATAATTGTTTTTACAATCATAATGCTGTCGTTGCCGATACAGACTTTTTGTATTGACATTAGCCGTATCTACCAGTCATCCCCAGCTTTGGCTTCACCGGCTGTGATGTCAGAATCCCTGTTAAATTTTATTCTTACTATGCTGGCCGCATTGATAATTATCTGTATCCTGATTATAATTTTTTCAACCAAACTTAGGAGAGCTAACAGAGAACTCAAAGAAAGAAATAAGCAGATAGAAGATTTTAACTTTGATCTACAGAAAACTAACAAGGAACTTGCAATCCAGAAAGAGGCAATAACACAGGAGTATTCTGATTCAGAAAGGTTTTACAGAATGTTGATTCAATCTGCCGACGATGGTATCTCTTTTTATGACGGGGATTGGCACCTGAAATATACCAATGCAGCATTCTATTCTATGATTGGTCTTGATCAGGAATCGTATAATTCAATAAATCCCACTGATTTTATCCATCCGGAAGATCTTGATTTTGAGGAAAAAAGAATAGAAGCTCTGAACAGCAGAGGATTTTACGAAAGTGAACTCCGGCTTAAGCATAAGGATGGACATTTTGTCAATCTTTCTACCAGATCGGTTACTGTGAAAAATGATAAGGGTGAGGTAATCGGTTCACTGACAATTTCAAGAGACATAACATCGCTGAAGCAGGTACACGAAGAATTGATAAAAGCAAATGTCGAAGCTGAAGCGAGCAACCGGCTTAAATCGAGCTTCCTTGCAAATATTTCGCACGAAATCCGGACTCCTTTGAACAGTGTGGTTGGCTTTTCCAACCTTTTGCTGTCAAATGATATTACAAATGAGGTAAAGGAGGAATATATTGAACATATAAACCACAACAGCGAAAAACTCCTTCAGATAATCGGAGATATTATTGACCTTTCAAGGCTCGAAAGCTCCCAGATAGAAATAACTTATGAAGAGGCATCTGTAAACGGTATTGTCAATGAGATAGTTGAAGAGGCACGAAAAATTATAAAGCGTAATGAAAAGTCAATTATCCTGAATGTTAAGAATCAATTTGAAGATAATGGAGACCTAATCTTTACTGACAGGATATGGCTTAAGCGGGTACTGAACCATCTGATGGATAATGCAGTGAAGTTCACTCTTGAAGGTTCAATAGAGCTCTCCTATTCAATGGAAAATGAAAATCTGATTTTCAGGATCAGGGATACAGGAATTGGTATTAATAAAGAAAACCTGGATCATATTTTTGAAGAATTCAGACAGGAAATAGACGGCCATCATCGTCCTTTTGAAGGTCTTGGAGTTGGTCTGACCCTGGCTAAAGAGGTAATTGAACGAATGGGCGGTAAAATATATGTTCAGTCAGAGAAAGGAGTTGGCTCTGAATTCAGTTTTTCTGTTCCCTACAGACCTGCCGGAGGAAGCACAAAGATTAAATCAATAATCATTAATCAGGAACAACTGAATTCTCCAATAAACTGGAGCAGAAGGAAATGCCTCCTTGTTGATGACAATAAAGATGTGCTTCTTTATCTTAACAGGGTTCTGTTTGATACCGGAATTAAAATTTTTACAGCCAGGTCGGGTATTGAAGCATTGGGAATAATAAAAAGCACTCCGGACATTGATGTTGTTCTCCTCGACATGCAAATGCCTGAGATGAATGGAATCGAGGCTACCAAAGAGATCAGGAAAATCCGCAAAGAGCTTCCTATTATTGCCCAAACCGCTTTCATCTTTGAAGATGATAAAGACATAATTCTTGAGGCCGGATGTGACGCCTGTCTAATCAAACCAATCAGAAAAGATCACCTTCTGACGGTTATGTCGAGTTTTCTCAAATCAAATTAACCGCAAATTCCGCAAAGCGGGACTTGAATCACAGAATTTAATAGCCCCCCTTTAGAGGATGGCGATAAAACTAATCAGAAAGGTTTTATTCTTCTGTCCTTAATTCTTTTTAATTTGCATATTACTTTCATTTATGACCTTCAAATTTGCTGATATCATTTTGCCTCTTGCAGTAAAGGGAAGATTTACTTACAGGATCCCTGACGAACATTTGGAAACAGTTACTCCCGGAGTGAGAGTAATCGTTCCATTTGGTATTAAAAAATTATACTCAGGTATTGTATGTAAAATATATGACAATGCTCCGGTGATTGAAAATATTAAATCAATAATTGAAGTCATTGATCCTGTTCCTGTCGTAAATGACACCCAATTAAAATTCTGGCTCTGGATTTCGGAGTATTATATGTGCAACGAGGGAGAGGTAATGAAAGCTGCACTGCCCTCATCTTTGTGTTTGGAGGGTGAAACATCTGTCCCTGTTTTTGAAAAATATAAGCCAAGGAAAGAGACTTTCATTGAACTGGCTTTAAAGTATACAGATCAGGAGTTAAATGAAATTCTGGATAAACTGGCTAAAGCTCTAAAACAATTTGAGTTACTGACCGTTTATCTCCAATTATCCGGTTATTCTTCAGGATCAGAGATCAAAGCAATCAGAAAATCTTTATTACTAAAAGAAGCAAAAGCTTCTCCTGTGATTATTGAAACACTTGTCAGAAAGGGTATATTTTCCTCAATCTCACTTAATGTGACAAGATTAAAGGAGTCTTCTTCAGCAACTGTGCCATTGAAAAAGCTCAGTGATGCTCAATTAATTGCGTATAATTCTATTTGCAACCAGCTGACTGGCAGGAGTATTACTTTATTGCATGGTGTGACTTCCAGCGGGAAAACTGAGATTTACATCCATCTTATTGACGAGCAACTAAAATTGGGCAAACAGGTTCTTTATATGCTTCCGGAGATAGCTCTTACAACCCAGATTATTCTTCGGTTGCAAAAACATTTTGGTTCAGTCACCGGTGTTTATCATTCAAGGTTCAACGATTCCGAAAAAGTTGAAATCTGGAACAGGGTTGCAGATAAGAAACCGGATACCGGATACAGGTTAATTATCGGGGTAAGGTCCGCACTCTTTCTTCCTTTCAGTAACCTCGGACTGATTATTGTTGACGAAGAGCATGATGGATCGTATAAGCAGCATGATCCGGCACCCAGATATCATGCCCGCGATTCTGCTATAATGCTCGCAGCATTGCATAAGGCAAAAACCATCCTGGGATCAGCATCCCCTTCAGTGGAGAGCTATAATAATGCTGTTAATGGAAAATACGGACTTACAGAATTGACAGAGCGGTATGGTCTGATAAAATTACCAGCCATCATCCTTGCCAATACACGCGAAGCATACAGAAAAAAACTGATGGTTTCGCATTTTACTCCTCAGCTGCTGGAAGCAATTGATGAAGCACTAGGAAATAATGAACAGGTTGTCCTTTTTCAGAACAGAAGAGGCTTTTCTCCTTATATAGAGTGTCCTGAATGCAGATGGATACCCACATGTTTTCAATGTGCAGTTAATCTTACATACCATAAAGGGATCAACCGGCTTGTATGTCATTACTGTGGATATTCAACAGGAATGCCTTCACGATGCGGCAATTGTCACTCGTCAGGTTTGACAACAAGAGGATTCGGTACCGAGAAAATTGAGGATGAGATAAAGATCGTGTTTCCTGCTGCCAGGGTGGCCAGGATGGATCAGGACACTACAAGAAAGAAAAACTCATTTAATAAAATTTTAGAGGCTTTTGAAGAGAGACAAACAGATATATTGATCGGAACGCAGATGATATCTAAAGGCCTTGATTTTGAGAACCTTACTGTTGTCGGGATTCTAAATGCCGATAACCTTCTGAACTTTCCGGATTTCAGGGCGCATGAAAGAAGCTTCCAATTGATAGAGCAGGTTAGCGGAAGAGCAGGTCGAAGACAAAAACAGGGTAAGGTCATCATTCAGACATCAGATCCTGCTAACAAAATCATCCGGCTTGTTCTTCATCATGATTATAAAAATATGTTCAGGATGCAGGCTGAGGAAAGAAAGGCATTCAATTACCCTCCATTCTGCAGGTTGATTAAACTAAGTATAAAACACAAAGACAGGGCTCTCCTTAACATGTATTCCGATATTCTCGGTCGTGATCTGAAGGTAATTTTCGGGAAGAGAGTTTTGGGACCGGAATTTCCTTTAATTTCACAGGTGCAACTTTGGTACATTAAAACAATTCTTATTAAGATTGAGCATGAAAAACCACCTTCTAAAGCGAAACGTCTTATCAGTGAGGCCATTGAAAGGCTTGAAAAAGAAAAAGGAGCCTCATCACTTAAAATAGCTATCGATGTTGATCCGTATTAGTAGGTAAAAATTAAAGATCGAAACACTCCTCTGGCTGCCAGGCAGCCATCTCCCCTGAAGGGAAGATAACTAGGTAAATATTTAGTTGCTTTCTTTCCCCCACCGGGGGGAAAAATAAAGGAGGTAGATTTTTGTTGAAGGGACTTAAGAACTTAAATTCCCCTCCCTGGAGGGGTCAGGGGTGGGTAAAAATAATGTTGGAGAAGGTTGAAAGGTTGGAGAAGGTTGAAAAGTTGAAAAGTTGAAAAGTTGAAGAGTTGAAAAGTTGAAGAGTTGAAGAGACATAGAAGTAGAATTTCTTGTGGATTCAATCGGTTTGCTGCTACCCAAAAAGATGCTAATTTTGAATAATAATAAAACTCAAAATGAAGATTGAAGTATCAAATGGTGAGATTATTGATAAGCTTACCATTGTTCAGATAAAACTGGAACGTATTAAGGATAAAGCTAAACTTAAAAATCTGCAGAAAGAATATGATGTACTGAAAGAAGCTTCTTCTTCAATTATGAATCAGGATGATCCGTTATATAGATCTTTGTATGACATTAATTGCGATCTGTGGGATATTGAGGATCATATTCGCGACCTGGATAGGAATCATAACTTTGGAGATGATTTTGTTTCAACTGCCCGTTCGGTATATTTTAAAAATGATATGAGATCAGAAATTAAAAGGGAAATAAATATTAGGACTTCCTCAGGACTGATTGAGGAGAAATCTTACGAAAAATACTGAAATGCGTCTCCTTGTTATTCGAACATCTGCCATGGGTGACGTTGCCCTTACAACTCCGGTATTAAGGGTATTAAGAGAGCAATATCCGGACATTGAGATTTTATTTTTAACCAGGCCGGCTTTCAAACCATTTTTTACATCGATTGAAGGACTTTTGCTTTTTCTGACTGATTTTAAGGACCGGCATGAAGGGATAATGGGAATTCTGAGGCTTTTTAAGGATATCAGGAAACAAGGGGAAATCGATTATGTAATTGATCTGCATGATGTTATGAGATCAAAAATATTAAGATCGCTTTTCATATTGTATGGAGTGCCTGTTTCAGTTATCGATAAAGGAAGAAATGAAAAAAGATCTTTATTAAAAGGAAAGAAGAAGAACCGGCTTAGTCATTCTGTAGAACGGTATCAGGATGGTTTCTTAAAAGCAGGTTTTAAAACACCACTGTCAAAAGGACCATGGATAATACCTTCATCTGAAGCAATAACTAACGCTGTGAACACTACAAAAATTACCAGCGGACTAAATATTGGTGTTGCCCCTTATGCAAAACATAATCTTAAAATGTGGCCGGAAGAGAATATGATCAGTCTCCTGCTGATGATATCAGATAAATTCAAAGCAAAGTTCTGGCTTTTCGGAGGAAAAGAAGAATCTGAAAGGCTGATCTCTTTCCAGAATAAAGTTCCTGGTTCGATAAGTCTTGCAGGGAAAATAAATCTTGAAGAAGAGCTTGCCCTGATGACCAGACTCACCTTCATGATTGCAATGGATTCTTCCAATATGCATATGGCGGCACTTACAGGAACAAAAGTTGTAACTATCTGGGGGGCTACTGATCCCCTTACGGGTTTCGGGGCCTGGATGCAGCCTGAAGATTTTTCAATCAGGATCCCGGTTGATGAGCTGACATGCCGTCCCTGTACAATATATGGAAAAGGAAGTTGCAGAAGGGGAGATCATGCATGCATGAAATGGCTAACCCCGGGAATAGTTTTTCAGAAAATTGAAAAAATGCTGCTTTCAGGCTATTCCAAATGAATTATAAAATTAAATAATTTATAGATGAACTTTGAAGATCATACAAACAAGGGCCTGGTAAAATTTGCCTCAGGAACATCAAAGCGAAGATTTATTGCCGGATTAACAACTGCTGCAATAGTCCTGATAGGATTTTTTATCCGGAAGCATTCAGCGGTATCCGAAAAGAATCCGGTTGATCTTGTAAATCCTTTGATGGGTACTGATTCGGAATATAAGTTATCAAACGGGAATACCTATCCTGCGATAGCATTGCCATGGGGAATGAATTTCTGGACACCACAGACCCGTAACATGGGTAACGGTTGGAGTTATACCTACGATGATTTTAAGATTATGGGAATTAAACAAACCCATCAGCCAAGCCCCTGGATTAATGATTACGCAGCTTTTTCGCTTATGCCGTTGACCGGTAAAATAAAAACTAATGAAAATGAAAGGGCTTCATGGTTCTCACATAAGGCAGAAGTGGCAAAACCTTATTATTACAGTGTTTATCTGGCTGATTATGATGTTACTGCTGAGGTGACGCCAACAGAAAGGGCAGCTATTTTCCGTTTTACTTTTCCTGAAAGTGACTCCTCATTTATTCTTTTAGACGGATTCAATAAAGGATCAATGGTGAAGATAATTCCTTCCGAACGTAAAGTCATTGGTTATTGCCGCAATAATCATGGGGGAGTACCAGCTAATTTTCACAATTATTTTGTAGCGATTTTTGACAGGGATTTCACATCAACGCATACATGGCACGGGGATACTTTAAACCTGAGTGATCTTGAGGAAGAAAGCGATCATGTGGGTGCTATTCTGGGATTTAAAACCAAAAGAGGCGAGAAGATTAATGTGCGGATAGCTTCCTCATTCATAAGCCATGAGCAGGCGTTTCTTAATCTGACTCGTGAAACAGTTGGAAAAGATTTTGAAACGATAAAAAAAGATGGGAAGGAAGCATGGAATAAACAACTAAATCGCATTGAAGTTGAAGGTGGTACACTTGACCAGCAAAGAACCTTCTATTCATGTCTTTACAGAATGATATTATTTCCCCGCCAGTTCTTCGAAATAAATGATAAGAATGAGGTTGTACATTATAGTCCTTATAACGGAGAAGTTCTTCCCGGTTACATGTTCACGGATAATGGTTTCTGGGATACCTTCAGGGCTCTTTTCCCTTTTTTTACTCTTATGTATCCCGATCTCAACAGCAGAATTATGGAGGGACTGGTTAACACTTACGAAGAGAGTGGGTGGCTTCCGGAGTGGGCTAGTCCGGGCCATAGAGATTGCATGATTGGTTCCAATTCAGCCTCCCTGATTGCAGATTCATATATAAAAGGGATTAGAGGTTATGATATTGAAACTCTTTATAAGGCAATTCTTAATAATACCGATAGTGTCGGCCCGGTTTCATCAGTCGGAAGGTTGGGTGCAAAATATTATAATGATTTAGGCTATGTTCCTTATAATGTTGGAATTAACGAAAACGCTGCACGAACCCTGGAATATGCTTATGCCGATTTTTGTATCTGGCAACTGGCAAAATCCCTTGGTCGTCCACAGGAAGAAATTGATCTGTTCAACCGCAGGGCAGGGTATTATAAAAATGTATTCGACCCTGACAGAAAACTGATGCGCGGACGAAACCTTGATGGCTCATTCCAGTCACCTTTCAGTCCGTACAAATGGGGTGATGCATTTACTGAGGGAAACAGCTGGCATTATACATGGAGTGTTTTTCAGGATGTGGAGGGACTTGTTAATTTAATGGGAGGGAAAGAAAACTTTATTGCAAAACTTGATTCTGTCTTTGAAGTACCCCCTGTTTTCGACTATTCCTATTATGGAACTGTAATCCATGAAATCAGGGAGATGCAGATTATGAATATGGGTAACTATGCACATGGTAACCAGCCTATTCAACATATGATTTACCTCTATAACTATGCCGGGGAGCCATGGAAAACGCAATACCGGGTTCGGGAGGTACTGGATAAACTTTACAATTATACCCCTGACGGGTATTGCGGCGATGAGGATAACGGTCAGACATCAGCGTGGTACGTCTTTTCTTCACTTGGTTTTTACCCTGTAACACCCGCGACCGATGAATATGTTTTCGGTTCCCCGTTGTTCAATAAGGTAACTCTTAACTTCGAGAACGGGAAAAAACTCATAATTGAAGCTCCGGGAAACAACAAGGAAAACATTTATATTCAGGATATTAAATTGAATAGGAAAGTGATTGGCAATAATTTTATCAGACATAGTGACCTGAACCATGGGGGGAAACTTGTTTTCAGAATGGGGTCTGAACCCGAAAAGAAAAGAGGAACTAAAGAAGAGTCTTATCCTTATTCAATGAGCAGGGAGCAATAAGCCAATTTCAGTTTAGTAAATCAGATCCTGAGCCTGATATTAAGACGTGCCAGTAGTGCTGTCAGCCCAACCATTAACAGGGCCCATAATAATGATCCGGCAACTGCAATCAAAGGCTCTTGTGATTGCTTATAAATGAGTAATGGAATACCTGAAATCCAGATCAGATAATAAAGAATATCAGGTGCAATATAAGTAGTAAGGGAATTCTCTCCGGCAGGTCGGAGAAATGATGCCCAACTTCTGTTGTTCTTTATATCAACTACCCAGTACAATAGAATAAACAATAGAAAGCTGATACCGCTGCATATCATACCCCAGCTTGGTGTAGCCTGTATTTTTGAGATGACAAACCAGTTTCGCAGAACAAATCCTGATACAAGGTAAAACAGACCCAGGCCTAAAAATATGGGAATAACCTTCCTGAATTCTGTAAGAGGTAATTTCTTTATTATAAGCCCTCCAAGCAAACCTGAAAGGACTATAAACGGGACATTACCATCAATAATAATTCCCAGGAAAGGTTTAACCGGATCGAGAAATCCAAGCAATTTCCATCCCGAAAGCATGTTCATTACCAGGAAAAACAGCGTAATTACGGATGTTTTAAACAGTGAATCACGACAAAGAACATATGTAAATGCTGATATAAGATATCCCCAGCCTATAAGTCCAAGAATACCCCACCAGCCGGTAATAAGTGAACCATTATTTTCCGGTTCCCCGGACCTGAATTTAAAGACCAGAAAAACAAGAATTGCAAGCGCTGTTAATTTGAGCCCGGTTATTGTAAAGAATTTGTTTTCCTTATCAGGATAATCGTTCCAGAAAAGGAATACGGCCAGATACATTAATAAAGCCCATAAATTTGTGCTTATACCTGTAAGTTCTGGATTGACCCTGTCAGTATTAAGCATCAGGACTCCAATGATGATCAGGCTCAGAGATCTGGTCACTATATGCCGGCTGATATCATAGAGAGATTGACCCTGTGAAAATCTCTTTGAAAATGCAAATGGGATAGCCATCCCTACAATAAAAAGGAATCCGGGGAATACCCAGTCGGCCAGACCCATCCCATCAAAATCAGCTTCACGGTGACCCAGCCAGGCAGGAGCTACATCCATATTCAGATCGTTTACAAACAGCATCAGGAAAAGAGTAAGTCCTCTCATAATATCGATTGACGAAATACGATTGTAGTTGGTCATTGTAAGGGGGAAATTTAATATGTAAAGGTTAAAAAAAATAAATATAAAAAGTATCAATCAGGTTATTATCTGGTCAACAATCAAAGAAGAATCATAAAACCTTCCAAAAATTTATTATTTTTGCCTGCCAGAACAATTAACCGGGGTGTGGCGCAGTTGGTAGTCCCGAATACTCGGGATTCGGGACGTAGGGGCCGGGAGTAATAAAAAGAAGAATAAAATAGGATATAATATAAATTAAATCGGGGTGTGGCGCAGTTGGTAGCGTACTACGTTCGGGACGTAGGGGCCGGAAGTTCGAGTCTTCTCACCCCGACCAACATTGAACGTAATTATCGTTAAATGAGATAGTTGCGTGTTTATTCAATATAGCAACAATAATATAGACAGCCCCCTCCCTATCAATGCCATAGTTAATTGTTAAGGATAATGGTCTTTGATTCAACCGACGGGGTTCCCTTAACCCACCTTGGCTGTGCATTGATATCTGCCATTGACAATTATGTCAGTGTGGCAATGACAAGGCTTGTAATAATTCTTGCCATCTTACCGACGTATTACCACATAACCATTTATTGGCTTGCCTTTTTCAGGTTTAAGAATAAAGAAGTAGGTATCATCGGAAAGTGGCTTAGCATTATCGTCCACTCCATCCCAACTATTGTCATAACTACTATTCTTGTAAACCTGAGCTCCCCACCTGTTGAAAATAATAAGTTCTGTTTTCCCAAAAGTCTCGACTCCCCTGATTATTAAAAAGTCATTCTTGCCATCCAAATTGGGGGTAATTAATGTAGGCATAACCAGATTATGTACGATTAAATTTACAGTGTCCGTAGATGCAGGACAAGCTCCATTATTTACAGTCCAGATAAGTATGTTTTCTCCTAATGAAAGCTCGCTTACATGAGCATTTGGATTATTTTCATCATCAAAGTCACCGGTCCCCGATAGGATAGTCCATGTCCCTGTCTCGTAATTATAGTTTAAAACAGCTTTAAGATTTGTTTCAAACAGATATTCCAGCACCTGATCGGGGCCAGCATTGGCAACTTGTCTTTTCCTGACCTCGACTGTTACCTGGTCTGAATTTTTACATCCATACTGATCAGTTAATGTGACCCTAAAAATTGAGGTTACAAGTGTGGAGGTAACCGGATTAGATATATTTGGATTATTAACCAGGTTTGCTGGGGACCAGAGGAAAGAACCTGTGCCTAGTGCGTGCAATTGAACACTACCCCCTTCACATACCGGGACATCTTCTCCCGCATTAATAGATGGCAGATCATTAAATGTCACTCTGATGATATCAGTGGATGAGCATAAGCTGTTAACCTCGGTCCATGCAAAGTCGTAAGCTCCGAACTTGGTAACTGCAACTTTTGCGTTAGGGGTATTGGGATTTGGATTAAAAGTTGCATCCCCTGGACCGCTAACCTTAGTCCAGGTACCCGTACCTTCAACGGGAACTGCATTAAGTAAGAAATCCTTATCACATTCATTTCCTCCATTTCCTCCATTTGCAGAAGACTGCTGAATGAAGGTAACTGAGACAGTACCGTTACTTGAGCAGGTTCCGTTTACTTCTGTCCATCTGAAAACATAGGTACCATAAACAGTGATTGTAACTTTTGCATTAGGGGCATTAGGAGTAGGACTAAAAGCCACATTACCAGGGCCACTGATTCGTGTCCAGGTACCTGTTCCAACGCTGGGGGTCGCCTTGAGATTAAATTCAACACCACAATTGGTACCTCCGGTCCCGGCATTTGCTACTGGTTGCTGGTAGAAGTTCACGTTTATTGTTGAACTATTTGAACATGCATCGTTTGTTTCTGCCCAGGTAAAAGTATAATTTCCATAAGCTGATACTGTAACCGTTGCATTGGGAGTGTTTGCATTAGGAGTAAAGGTTGCAGTTCCAGGTCCTGTGGTTTTCGTCCATGAGCCAGTTCCAACACTTGGAACTGCATTAAATATGAAATTCAGATCGCATTCATTACCGCCGGATCCGGCATTTGCTGTTGGTAACGGATTAATGGTAACTGTCACTGGTTTAATGTCAAAACATCCAGATGATGTTGTGCCTTTGATATAATAGGTACCACCACCGGCTGTGGACGGTGTCGCATACGCTATTGTTGCTGCCGCATTTGTCCAGTAAGTGAACGTCAAACCCGGGGTTGACCCTTCGGTTATGGCTGCAGCTGTCAGGTCCACTTTTAATGGTGAACATACTGCAGCAGGATTCGTAATGATCTCTGTCGGAGTAGCCGGCTGTGCAGGAATTACCACATTAGATGATGCTCCAGAAGTACATCCTGCTGCATTGGTTCCTGTGTAGGTAAAGGTTCCGGCTGATAGTCCTGTTATGGTTGTACTTGTTCCTGTCCCGGTGGTAGTTGTTCCTCCGGGAGTTCTTGTTAATGTCCAGGTTCCTGATGCCGGCAAACCATTTAAAACAACGCTTCCTGTTGACAGGGTACATGTTGGTTGCGTGATTGTTCCTACTGTTGGAGCTGTTGGTGCTGCCGGTTGGGTATTGATTACAACATTAGCTGATGATGCTGAGGTACATCCTGCTGCATTGGTTACTGTGTAGGTATAGGTTCCGGCTGCTAGTCCTGTTAGGGTTGTACTTGTTCCTGTCCCGGTGGTAGTTGTTCCTCCGGGAGTTCTTGTTAATGTCCAGGTTCCTGATGCCGGCAAACCATTTAAAACAACGCTTCC
>JBGOZX010000030.1:0-32164 GCA_041480425.1 Bacteroidia bacterium | reverse complement strand
GTTTCCGTTTTAAATTACAAATTACGAATAATAGAGGATACAATAAGAAGCATGAATGAGAACATTAAGATAAGTGAAATACAAAATGCCCATAATCATATTCAAGAAACTGCAAAAATGTATGCCTCTTATTTAAAGCATCAGCAATTCCTTAAAAATTTAAACTTACCGAATGAAAAGGGTGAAAATTAAAAACTATGCCTAATTAACTCAATTCTGGCTATTAGAAGTAATTGTAGAAACGTAATAATATAGAAAATATCAAGAGTATGAGTCCGATCCAAATTCATTTGAAACTTGAAGCATTCGAGACAGCAGAAGGTAAAAAAATTGACTCTTGCCTGACTGCTGCTATTCGTGAAGCTCGGCAAATCACGGGTAGAAATAAAACAACTGGATTACCAGACGCCGAAAATGAACATAGTAACCTTGGCCGTTGGAGTGGAGCAATGTGCTATATGGCTATTTTAGATCAAGTTGGTAAATGTTATAGGCCCACCTCAATTTTAAAAATATCGAATGGTTCACCAATAGAAATCGCCTTGGCTTATTTTTCTTCATTAACTGATAATGAAATATGTGCTATTTATGCATTACGAAATGCATTCTTTCATGATTTTAGTTTATATAACAGGAATAGTATTTATCAGAGAATGCAGCATACATTCACAGTTGAAAACCACCCGACTAATAAAGTTGTAAAGTTGCCCATAAATTCATGGGATGGGCTAATGAGTTCACGGAATGCAAATAATAATACTTGTATTAATTTAAAAACTTTTGGGGATTTAGTTGAAGAAATTTACCAAAAACTTATAACACTTGAATCAAGAAATGAACTTTCCCTTGAATTAACTGGTGGAGAGGATGAGTTGATTAATCGATATACATTCATGTATTAAAAAGGAACTTTCCCTAACTAGGCGAGATACGTTATTTCCTCAGCTAACTATAAGGAGGTAATAATTGAAACGGATATAAATAGCTACCGGTCTGATAATTGAGTTATGTCGGTTTTTGCGATTAGCACGCTTCTTTCCAGACAGGAAAGATATTTTGTAAAATAACCTTTTTTTGTCCTTTAAGTGTCATGGATACACTTATTGTCCCAATAACAATATCCTTTAGTACTAAGGCATATCATTCAAATTGATTGAGATTCACTGATTATTTCTCCCTGTTTACCTGAAAACGTGCTTTTACTGTCCAAAAGCAATTTTTCCATTCTTTTCATGGCTGCCCCGACTTTCACGTCGGGGCTTTTTGCTATGTTAAATTGTGTTAAATATAAGGAGTTAGCTCTGTTGAAGATTCATTTTATATATCTTGCAATATCAAATAATTTCCGGGTAAATATGAAAGAATTATTAAGCATCTCACTCATTATTTTAATATTCTCCGGATGTAGCAATAATGATGAACGGCTTGTAAAACGAGCTGAAAAAATTCATGAAGCTGTACTTACTGTGGATACACATTGTGATACTCCAATGGATTTTTCACGTTCAGATTTTGACCTCGGAAAACGTCATGATGATGGCTGTGTTGACTTCCCAAGGATGATTGAGGGAGGCCTTAATGCAGAATTTTTTGCGGTGTTTATTGGTCAGGGACCAAGAATCGATTCTATATATAATGTTGTGAATCAGAAGGCTCTGGAGATTTTTGATGCGATTCATAAAAATGTTGAAAAGAATAAAGCTGTTGCGGAAATTGCTTATTCTCCAGCCGATGCTTACAGAATAAAAAAAGAGGGGAAGATTTCAGTATTTATTGGTATGGAGAATGGCTATCCGGTTGGTAAAGATATTTCAAGGATAAAATGGTATTATGAACTTGGTGCAAGGTACATAACACTCTGTCATTCACGAAATAATGATATCTGTGACTCATCTACCGATCCAAAGGGTCCGGAGCATAACGGCCTTTCACCCTTTGGAACTGAGGTTGTAAAGGAGATGAATCGCCTTGGTATGATGATTGATGTTTCACATATTTCCGACAAATCTTTTTTCGATGTTCTTAAAGTGTCGAAAGCTCCGGTTATTGCATCGCATTCATCCTGCAGGGCATTATGTGAGAGTCCAAGAAATCTTTCTGATGATATGCTCCTGTCCCTTAAAGAAAATGGAGGGGTTATCCAAATATGTATTTTGAGCAATTATATCAAAACTCCTGATCCAAATCCTGAACTGGATGCAAAAGTTAAAGAGCTAAGGACCAGATATGGAGAATATAATGCTCTTTCTGAAGAGATGAAGAATATGATGCGAAAAGAGTACAGGGAAATACAAAAGAAATATGAGAAACTTGCCACTGTGAAAGATGTTGTTGATCATATTGACCATGCAGTCCAGGTTATCGGTATTGACTATGTCGGCATCGGTACCGATTTTGACGGAGGGGGAGGAGTGGAAGGGTGCAGAACAGTTGCTGATATGAAAAACATAACAATTGAATTATTGCGACGCGGATATACTAAGGCAGAAATAGCTAAAATATGGGGAGGTAATGTTATGAGGGTATTCAGTAAAGCAGAAGAAATTGCCGGGAAACAAGTTTAATTATTACTTGATCTTCACCCTCGAAAAACTCAGCGTTTTAAGCATCCATTCGGGAAGCGGTTTGTAAGGATCTCTTTTCTTTAGATCAAGATACCAGCCTAACTTTTTCAGAATTGCTATTTTGTGAGTTTCAACAAACTCAATAAGAGTACCGTCGGGATCTTCAATATATGCAAAATGACCGGCTGCTTCACCCATATCAAAACTATTGTTATCGTGACTCATTTTACTATCAACGGTAAATGGAAAACCTTTGCTTTTGCAGAATTCTCTCAGGTCATCCATTCCTCTCATATCATAGCACAAGTGAATAAAACCGGGATCTCCCCAGAAACGCCCTTCATATATCTTTTTTCCCGGAGCTTCAGGGGTGCTGATAAGCTCGATTACACTATCCCCTAAAATCCTGCTGAACGGTCCCCGGAATGGCTTCGATCTTTTCAGAAGCACTCTACGGCATTTTTTTCCTCCACCCGGAAGAACAGCCAGATCAGGAAAAAGTCCTGTTGAATCATAAACTATTTCGTCGTATCCAAGGATTTCGGAATAGACAACTTTTGCCTTTTCAATATCTGAAACACCAATTATCGCACCGTATGAGCCACCGGATACTTTCTTCTCATTCATGAACCAGTCGGTTGCTTCAACAATCTGAAAAATATTTCCAAAAGGATCCTTCAAGAAGAAACTCATTTTTCCGGCAGGATCTTTAACAGGTTTTCCCATCAGATGAACACCCTTTTTCTCAAAAATGGCGAATCCATCATTTATGTTTTTTACTTTGATCTTACAGGCAAAGATCCCAAGATCTCCAATCAAGGGTTGTTCTTTTATCTGTAATGGTTCCCTGCCTTTATGTTGCCATATTTCAAACCCTCCTCCGCTTTGAAGATTCAGCGCCAGAACAGCATGTCTGGATCTTGGTTTCCCACCTGTGTAGGAAAGCATAAGTTTAGCCTCTGCCTCGTCTTCAAAAATTCGGCAATCCATACCGAAAAGACTGTTATACCAGTTCCAGGCTTCCTTAAGATTCAGAACTCCTATTCCCATTTGCTGAATACCGCAAATTACATATTCCTTCATCTGGCCGATTTGTTAATTAATATTATGTTGACTTGATTTTATCTGCAATTCTGAAAAACAGTGAGGGACAATATCTCCTTATATGAAGCATTAATAGTTCACCTTTTCCAACAAGGATTTCTCTCTTGTTTTTAACTAATCCTCTGATAATTATCCTGGCAGCTTTATCAGGAGAGATTCCTTTTGCCAGTCCGTCATCCATCTTACCATGCTCTTTCCCATCACTGCCAAGAGCATGAAGTGAAATTTGTGTTCTGACCCTTCCAGGGATGATGACAGAAGACCTGATGTTAAATTTCTTATTCTCAAGATATAGTGTTTCAAAAAAACCATGCAGTGCCTGTTTCGAAGCAGAATAGGCTGCCCTGAGTGGAAAACCGAATCTTCCTGTTATGCTACTTGTTGCAAGAATATGCCCCGATTTCCTGCTGATCATATAAGGTAAAACTGCCTTGGTTAAAGCTATTGTTCCAAAATAATTGATTTCAAATATTTTTCTATCGAGCCACAAAGGTGTTTCATCAATCCGGGCCCTTTGGCTGATACCCCCGATATTGAGTAAAAAATCGACCCGCCCCAGAACTTTTATCTGCTGTTCTACAATTTTATCAATCCCTGAAGTATCAGAAAGATCAAATGGTACACAGATAACCATATCAGACAGATTCCCGCAGGAGGCTTTTACCCTCTCCAGTCCTGGCTGATCATTTGATGAGGCAACAACTTTTGCACCTCTTCTTATAAATTCATGAACAAGTGCTTCCCCGATCCCCGATGATGCCCCTGTTATCCAGGCTATCTTCCCTATGAACATTTTATCTTTCCTCATCTTTTAAACTTGAGACTAAGTTAATTAGTTCATCATGGTTCTTTCTAAGCGCAGAATAATCTTCATTATTTTTCCTGATATAATTTCTCACTCTGAATCCCCCAATTATTCTACGGAACAAAATGTTAAAGTTCCATGCAAATATCCCTGCCAGTGAAATTGTAGAAAAAATAATGACAGCCAGCCACCATGGAGAAAAGAGGAGTAATGAGAGGATCAGGTAGATTGGTAAAAAGATAAAAGCCAGGGCCAGGGAGATTCCAAACCGGATAGAGCCATGAAATTGTAAATCTTTTGTTTTCCTTATCTGGAGTTCAGGTAATGCCAGGAATGTTAATGTGAAAATGTTACCGAAAAGGTACAGAGGAAATGTGAGCAGAAGGCCTGCCAATCCCGCCATAAGCCATCCCAAGGGATGTTTCCTTTTTTCAAGGAGTCTGTAACTGGTATTCAGATCTTTTGCTTTCTTTTTAACAAGAAGGCTCAGCATGCACATTCTTCTATAAGACTGAGGTTCAGACACCTTAAGGTGGTTCAGTTTGTCAATGAGAATTCTGTCTCTGAATAGTTTTGGGAACTTTATATCATCGCTGTATCTGCCATTAATTATGCTCCTTAATTCGTCGATTGCCTCATAATCATCCTCTGATTCGATGTGAACCATTATCCTTTTCATTTCAGTGGAAAGCCTGTTTCTGAGCTCATTAAGGGCCTTTTCAGGACTTTCTTTATATAGCGGGTGAAACTCAGAAACTTCTATCTGTTTCCCGTAAACAACTGTAAGAACCTGTCTGAACCGGCTATAGTTGGAAAATTCAATCCCGACAGGAACAATTTTGATCTTAAGTTTAAAGTCTGTTGCTTCATCCGACTGGAAAGCAACACGGCATATCCCTTTTTTAAGTTGTCTCAGCCTCCTGAATCCGACATGATCTCCCTCCGGAAGTATCACAAGACCATTCTTATTTTTCAGGACGTCGATTGTCTTAGAAAAGGTTTCATCGTTGGCTAACAGGCTTCTGAATCCATCCCTTATCCTGTAAACCGGCAGTATCTTAAGGAAATACATTAATTTAGCAATTGTTTTTCTCCTGAAAATATCAGCCCGTGCAAGGAAGACCGGCTGCCCTTTATGGGTGAAAAGTACTGCAAGGGCATCCATCAGTGCATTCTGATGGTTGGCAGCAAATATTATATGATTATCAGGATTGAAATTTTCGCGGCCTAAAACAATTATTTTTCGGTAGAATACATGATCATGCCAGAAACCTATAGCACTCTTTAATAATGCATAGCGTGTGGAATATTTTTCAATGTTCCCCTTCCCCATTTAACCAAAAAATTTGAGAGCTTTTAACAGGCTGGTTCAATTAAAAAAATTTATTAAAGGTTGTGTGCAAGTTAAAAAAAATGCATGAACCTGTCCATGCTCCGTCTCTCTTTTTTTGTCGGGCGGCCTGAACCCTTTTCCCTGTAACTTATTCCTCCGGAATGTCTGATGTCAAGTTTAATTTTCTCTTCTTCGGGAGTAATATCCTCTATATATTGTTGGACAAGTTTAGCTGAAACGCGGTTTCCGATGGGTCCGATAACCCGGTATGTGTATATCACCGGAAGTTTTTTTACTATTACTATCTCGTCTTTTAAAACCGGTCTTGAAGGTTTGACCTGAATATTATTGATGATTATCCTTCCCCTCCTGCATTCTTCAGAAGCAATACTCCTTGTTTTAAAAATTCTAACTGACCAAAGGAATTTATCAATGCGTACAGGTTTATTATTGGTCATTTGAATGTTCCTCGCTTGTTTTATTAAAGCTTGTTTTCGGTGCCGGGAAATTCTTTTCCGGATTGCGGAACTCTACCGGCTTTGTTAAAGGTTGTCATGGTTAATTCAACGCCTGCAGTCCCAAAAGATTTTATCATTTCAATTACAATTGAAATCCTTTCGTCTATGAATTTTTTTTCCTCGGAGCTCCATTTCCCCAGGACAAAGTTTACCTGAGACCCTTTCCGAAAGCCGTTGCCAATTCCTATCCTTATCCTTGTGTATTCTGTGGTCCCGAGGATTGAGCTTATATTGGCCAGTCCGTTGTGACCACCATCATTTCCCTTGGGTCTCATCCTTATACTGCCCGGGGGTAGAGCTATATCATCAACAACAACAAGCAGATTTTCAACTGGCACTTTTTCCTTCTTTAACCAGTAGCTGACGGCATTGCCACTCAGGTTCATGAATGTTGAAGGTTTGAGAAGGATTAATAGACGGCCTTTGTATTTTATCTCACAAACAGCACCATAACGCTTGTCTGTAAAAAGAGTATTGGATGCATTTGCTAAAGCATCCAATACTGTAAATCCTATATTATGCCGGGTATCTTTGTACTCTTCACCGATATTTCCCAGGCCAACTATCAGATATTTCATTGTGCCTGAATGTTGAAACTAATATTAAACTACTTGCTTTTTTCCTCAACAGGAGTTGCAGCTGTTTCACCACCTTCAGCAACAGCTTTTTCTGCACCCTCTTCTTCTCCTTCAGTTTTCTGAACAACACGTGATGTGGCTACTGTAAGAATCGTTGCTATTTTCGGATCAATTAATTCCAGTTTGTCATACGAAAGATCACCTACTTTTATTGAATGATGTATTTTAACATCAGTAATATCGATAGGTAGAAATTCAGGAATATCGTTTACAAAACCTTTTACCATCAAGTGTCTTTTTTTGATTCTGAGTTTACCTCCGGCTTTGACACCGACTGAATCGCCAGATACCTTGATCGGCAGGCTTATTATCAGCGGTTTTTTATCAAAGACCTCAATAAAATCAGCATGGGTAATTTTGTCGGTAACCGGGTGGAATTGAATATCTTTCAGAACAAGGTTATACTCTTTCCCTTCCAGATTAAGTTTTACCATATGGGCCTCGGGTGTATAAACTAGTTTTTTAAAGCTGTTTTCATGCGCATGAAAATGAACGTTTTGTTCTTTCCCATAGATCACACAGGGCACATTTCCTGCTTTTCTCAGCTGTTTAGTGCTTTTCTTTCCCAGTTCGCTTCTTAATAATCCTTTAATCTCAATTGTCTTCATTTGCTAAAAGTTATTGTGCTACTCAGAGTTATCAGTGCGAAAACTCCCCATTACACATTTGACATTTTTTAAAAATTCGGACTGCAAATATATTACAAATGAATCAGAATAAAAAATTTGTACTTATTGACTGGTTAAGATTGACAGCCTGAATTGTATTAGCAAAGATTTCCGCTATTGAAAGGACTTTTATTTTATCGGATTTATTGACAAATGGTACCGAGTCGGTCACTACAAGTTCAGAAATGGGAGATTCGTGGATTCTTTCCACTGCATTTCCGGATAACACAGGATGTGTTGCGAAAGCCCTGATGCTTTTTGCTCCTCTTTCCATCATTTTCTGTGCTGCCAGAACGAGGGTGCCGGCAGTATCGACCAAATCATCAATAATCACAACATTTCGTCCCTCCACATCTCCGATAATCGACATTTCCTCAACGACATTGGGCTTTTTACGTAGCTTATAGCATAATACCATTTCGGATTGAAGGTGCCTTGAATAGGCATTGGCTCTTTTTGATCCTCCCATGTCGGGCGCTGAAACAGTCAGATTATCAAGTTTCAGTTTTTCAATATAGGGAGCAAAAATAGCTGACCCGAAAAGGTGGTCAACAGGGACATTAAAAAAACCCTGGATCTGATCAGCGTGGAGATCCATTGTAATAACTCTGTCAACTCCGGCAGTACTAAGCAGATCAGCTGATAATTTTGAACCGATTGAGACTCTTGGCCGGTCTTTCCTGTCCTGTCTGGCAAAACCATAATATGGAATTACAGCGATTACTTTATATGCAGAGGCTCTTTTAGCTGCGTCGATCATCAGGAGAAGCTCAAAAAGGTTATCAGCAGGAGGGTTAGTCGACTGAACGATAAAGACCATGTCGCCTCTGACTGATTCATCAAAACATGGTTGAAATTCTCCATCGCTGAATTCTGTTACCGAACTTTTTCCGAGCTCAATACCCAGCTCAACTGCAATCCTCTGAGCCAGATGTTTAGAAGCCCTTGCGGAAAAAAGTTTCATTGGTGCTTTTCCAAACATAATCCTATGATTTTGCTGCTTAGTAAACGTGGTTTATTGACTACAAAATTATAAATTCCGGACGATATCAGACCGGATTTGAAAACTTGTTGATAGATTCTTCAATAAAGTTCAATATCTCCTCCCTTCCGGTACTATTTACAGCAGACGAAATAAAAGTCGCAGGAAGTGATTCCCAGTTTTCAAGCATAACATTATCGTATTGAACGATTGCTTTTTCAAGTGCACTTCTGTTAAGCTTATCAATTTTGGTGAATACCCTGGCAAAAGCCACCTGGTTTACCCCTAAAAATTCCATAAATGACAGATCCGAGCTTTGGGGTTTGTGTCTGCAATCAAGAAGAACGAACAGATAAACCAGGTTTTTTCTTTTGAGAATATACTCCTCAACTGCTTCGATCCAGGCATCTCTCATTTTAATGGGGACTTTAGCATAGCCATACCCTGGCAGATCAACAAGATACCAGCTACTGTTAATTACAAAATGATTAATAGTCTTTGTTTTCCCAGGATTTCCCGATGTTTTTGCCAGCTTTGACCGCCTGGTAAGCATATTGATGAGAGAGGATTTTCCAACATTTGATCGTCCGATAAAACCAAATTCCGGCTTCAATGGAGCAGGACATTGCTTTAATGAAGTACTGCTCCTCATATATGAAGCGCATTGGATTATCATAATTTCTTTTGTTATTTTAGATCTTTATAAGGTAGTTCTATTTTTTTGTAAGCCAGATAATTGTTTCCAAATGTGGTCATAATTTCGGCAATTACACCTATAAAATCTGTTTGAGGCGATCCGGTTTTTTTGAGATCCAGATATGCCTTCCCGTTTATAATTTTGATCCTTGTGCATCTTGCTGTATCAAAAACTCCGTCAAAAAATTCACCCCGGTAGAATCTTACTTTGGTTGATTTATCAGACAATTCCAGATTAATTCTGACTTTACCGGTGGTACTGTAATTATCATTTATATTAACCGCGATCTGGGGATATCCACCAATAAGTTTACCATCCTGGGTAAACTCTTCCAGAAATGGAGTACGTAATCCCTTAATATAGTTCAGTTTGGCTTTTACCCGGCCATTCCTGTAATATTGCTTTTGTGTTCCGTCAATTGTATCATGCTTGTATGGTGTTGTCCTGAAAACCTGCCCCTCAGGGTAATACCACTTCGCAGAATCCTCCCTGAATCCATTCTCGTACCAGAATGATTGATATAACTGGCCCCCCTGATAATATGACTTCATTTCACCCTGCCGGATTCCGTTTTTAAAAGTAACCTCCTTAATAAGCAGATTTCCGCTGTAGAATTTTTTGATACCGTTATAACCCGTATCAGGAACGGAAATGGTATCTGCTTCACCTTTTAATTCTTTGTTACGGGAGCCTCCTCTACCGGCACATGCAGGCACAAAAAGAATAATTAATAAGATTAATAATGATCCAGAAATTATTTTCATAGTGGTAAAAATTTAATTATTAATTGCCTCCTTCAGCAGTAATATATATCTCCAGCAATGTTGCTTCTGGTTCCGGTTCAAGAACTACATCCCTTATAATAGCTGGAAGAAGCACTGTTTCTCCCTTTGAAACCAACTCCGAATTGCTATCCCAGTCTATTAAAAATCTTCCTTCAATACAAATGTACACAACAAAAGAATCAATCATGTTATAATCTTTTTCAATCCGGGTATTAAAATGAATAATATTTGTAGTAAAAAATTCACAGCTTATAAGGTTTTCGTTCTTATTTTCTTTAAGCTCAATTCTGGTTTTGTTTTTACCAGATGCTGAAAAGTCAATAGCATCGAGTGCAAGCTCTGTATGTAACTCCCGAGATTCCCCATTTATACCCTTTCTGTCCCAGTCATATATTCTGTAGGTTATATCTGAGGTCTGTTGGATTTCAACGAGTACTATACCTGCACCTATTGCGTGAATCCTGCCGGCAGGAGTAAAGAAAGTATCTCCTGGTCCGGCACTTTCGATATTAAGCAGATCCGGAATAGTATTGTTTTTAAGTGCATCAAGATAAACTTCCCTGGATACAGGTTCTGAGAAACCGGTATAGATCTTTGCATGGTTATCACTTTCAAGAATATACCACATTTCCGTTTTACCATAAGCGTTATGTCTCTCTTTTGCCAGAGCATTTCCGGGATGTACCTGTAGTGAAAGATCTTCCCTTGCTTCAATAAACTTGATAAGTAGCGGGAACTCATTACCAAATTTTTCAAATAGAAAGTCTCCTGTAATATCGCCCATGTAGACTTCTATTATTTCCTCGATATTGTTTCCTGCAAGGAATCCGTTACTGACAACCGAAAGGTTATCAGTAACAGCTGATAATTCCCAGCTCTCTCCGACATTACTTAAGCCATTGGCTTTTTTACCATAACTGTTAACAAGAGCATTTCCTCCCCACATCTTCTCTTTTAAAAACGGTTCAAACTTTAAGGGATACAATTCTGACATCTGATGATTTTTAAAATTCATAATCCACAACAGCTTTTTCTTTTTCTATTACGGAGCCCATTCGTACAGCTTTCTTATGTTGAGCACTCTCCTGGTACCTGAATAGCTCATCTTTGGTTCTGAAAACACTATCAATTGCAAAATCCCAGTTATGATCAGCCTCAGTGAAATTAATACCTGTCCGATATTCAACAATATAAGGAAGCTTCACAGCAAGCGGGGAGAAAATTGCATCCAGCTTTTTAAGTTGCGACTCTCTGTTTTGAGAGGTAATTGAGGGTGATAACTTAAAGAAAACAATATGTTTTACCATTAGGTATAAATTACTATTTTTGATAATTCGCGGAAATGACAAAAATACTAATTTATGCTTATAGTAGGAATAGCAGGTTGGACCGGATCGGGAAAAACCACAGTTGTAAGAAAGGTTATAGAAGTCTTTCCCAACAATGAAGTTATTGTAATACAACAGGATTCTTATTATAGGGATATTGTGGAAAGAGGCCGTTCAGTACTTAAGGTTCTCGAAAGATATCATGATACCGTAAAGCCTTCTCATCTGCAGTTTATTGAACCCTCAAAACGGTATGCTGATATAATTATACCAGGTGGTGGTGAGAACCAGGTTGGGATTGAAGTCCTGATTTCAATTATTGAGAAGCATTTATAAAAAAACCATAAGCCATGCTTATCAACATTAAACCCGAGGATATACTGTTTCTTGATATTGAAACAGTACCTGCAACTTCTTCTTTCGAATCTCTGGATCCGTCTTTGCAGGTTCTATGGGATAAGAAATCGAAGCAATTCAGGTCAGAAGAACAATCTGCTGAAGAGGTATTTGGAAGAGCAGGAATTTACGCAGAGTTCGGAAAAATAATTTGTATATCGGTCGGACTTATTAAAGAAAAGGAACCATTCAGCTTCAGGCTTAAATCATTTTTTGGTGATGATGAGAAATCACTTCTTTCTGATTTTTCTGTCATGCTTTCGAAGTTCTCAAAAAATAAGGAAGCTCTTTTATGTGCGCATAACGGAAAGGAGTTTGACTACCCTTATATTGCACGGAGAATGATCATTAACAATCTTGTTATACCTGATATCCTTGATAACGCCGGTAAGAAACCATGGGAAGTAAAATTGCTTGATACACTGGATTTATGGAAATTCGGTGATTATAAAAGCTTTACATCGCTCGATCTGTTGACTTCAATACTTGGCATACCTTCACCAAAGGATGATATAGACGGAAGCATGGTGGCCGGGATTTACTGGAACGATCATGATCTTAAACGCATAGTCAGATACTGCGAAAAGGATGTTCTTGCTGTAGCCCAGATCCTTATGAGGTTTATGAATCTTCCAAAAATTGATGGAGAGAGAATAGAGTCTGTTACTTTCTCATAACTAGCTATTATCAAGGAACCCTAAAAGACTTTCTTCGACAGCTTCTGGATTGTCTGCGTGTATCCAGTGACCTGCGCCTGCCACTTTAATAAACTCTGCTGCCGGAAAAATTCTTTGAATTTCCCGGAAATCATTTTCCGGTAGATAATCCGAATATTCACCTCTCAGGAAAAATACCGGGAATCCTGTAATTTGCGTATTATCAATTTCTTTACGTTCAATTCCTTGCATAATCCCGTCAAGGTTATTCAACAGTGATGAGGCATTTATTTTCCAGGTAAATGAATTATCTGTATTCCTTTGTAAATTTTTCATAATTAATCCTTTGACCTCTTCAGCAAGGATTCGGGCTGATAGTTGTGATTCCACTTCGCGGCGAGTTGTGATTTTTGACAAATCTATTGAAAGAATGGAATTCAGTATCTCAATATGCTGACTGATAGATGTTTGGGTTTTTGTTTCCGGTAAAAATGGAGAAATATCAGCTATAAGTAACCCATATAATTTCTCTGGCCATTTCAAAGCAAAACTCATTGCGGTTTTGCCACCCATGCTATGACCTGCAAGAAAGAATTTTTCAAGTTTCAGATCACCTGCCAGCTCAAATAGGTCCTCCCGCATAGAATCATAGTCATGCACTGCACTACGGGGAGAGTGGCCATGATTTCTCTGATCAGGCAGATAAACAGTGAATTTATTACTGATTTTCTTCGCAATAGTTACCCAGTTATCAGAAGAACCGTATAATCCGTGAAGTATTATTAAAGGAGGACCATTTCCGTATTTTCTGCAGAATAATTTCATCCGATTTTTAACTGGATAATTGCCGCTTGTACATCTGAATAGCATTTTCAAGGCCGAGATAGAGAGCATCAGAAATAAGTGCATGTCCAATGGAAACTTCTTCCAGCCATGGAATACTCTGATGGAAATATCTCAGATTATCAAGGTTCAGATCGTGCCCGGCATTAAGTCCAAGACCCGCATCGTGTGCAATTTTTGCTGCCATGATAAAAGGTTCAACTGCTTTGGGAGCATTGGCATTAAAACCGACAGCATAAGGTTCTGTATAAAGCTCAACCCTGTGGGTTCCAGTTAAGGCTGCATTTTCAATATTAACAGGTTCCGTATCAACAAAAAGGGATGTCCTTATTCCCTCCTTCCTAAAGGCAGATATTACATCCCTGAGGAAGATCTTGTTTTTTAAAGTGTCCCATCCGGCATTTGATGTAATTGCATCATGCGGATCAGGGACCAGAGTCACCTGATCAGGTCTGACTGAAAGGACCAGGTTAATAAAACTCTCGGATGGATATCCTTCAATATTGAATTCGGTAGTAATTACCGGTCTGATCTCCAAAACATCCTTGTATCTTACATGCCTTTCATCAGGTCGTGGATGAACTGTTATTCCGTCGGCTCCGAAAAGCTGACAGTTAATTGCAGCTGTCTTTACATTAGGAATGTTTCCTCCTCTGGCATTTCTTAATGTAGCAATTTTGTTAATATTAACACTTAGCTTTGTCATTATAATATTTTTGAAATTTATCCGTATTGTAATTGTGATGCAAAAATACAACAACTGGCTTTTTTTTTATTATTTTAGTTGAAAATTAAAAAGTTTATCTCCATTCATGGTTGCAAAAGACTTAATATCAGAAGTAGTACCCTCACTTAAGACATCTGATCTGGGGCAGACAGCTCTGAACTGGATGGAGATTTTCAGGATATCTCATCTGCCAATTGTTAATAACCAGGATTTTCTGGGACTGATTTCAGATGCTGATATTTATGACATGAATCAACCTGAAGAACCAATTGGAAATCATACACTTGCCTTATTAAAGCCATATGTTACGACAGAGCAGCATCTTTTTGAGGTAATCGGACTTGCCTCACGCCTTAAACTGACTGTTGTACCTGTCCTTGATAACAATAATCATTATAAAGGTGTGATAACCACAAACGATCTGATCCTGTATCTTGCCGGCATCTCCTCGATGGATCAGCCTGGTGGTATAATAGTACTTGAACTTATTGAAAGAGATTATTCCCTTTCACAGATTGCCCAGATAGTTGAAAGCAATAATGTCAAAGTACTAAGCTTGTATATCACTTCTCCTCCTGAATCTACACGACTTGAAGTGACAATTAAAGTTAATACTTACGACCTTGTATCAGTAATAAAGACATTTGAACGGTATAATTATGATGTAAAAACATGGGTCACTTCTGACGATTCAATGGACCGGTTTTATTCCGAAAGATTTGATCTCTTCATGAAATATTTGAATATCTGAAAACAATATGCTGAAAAGAGTTGCCATTTACAGCAAGGACAACAATTCAAAAACCACTGAAGGTGTTATGAAGCTGGTCAGAGAGTTTTGCAAAAGGGGGATTAAAATGCAGATCTACCAGAAATCTGTTGATATTGCCGCCTGTCAGGGAGGTGAATTGATTGAGAGATTCAGCAACCTTCAGAATCTGAAAAACCTTCCAGACCTTGTTTTAAGTGTTGGAGGTGATGGTACATTTCTTGAAACAATGCTTAAAGTAAGAGACTTTGGGATTCCCATTGCAGGTGTTAATACCGGAAGGATGGGATTCCTTGCAAATATTTCAGAGGAAGAAATAGGTCAATCTATCGACCTGCTGTGCCAGGGTGAATATGAGATAGTTGAAAGATCTCTGCTCGAAATATCTCATCCTTCCGATCTCTTTGAAAAAGAGTCAACAACTGCATTAAATGAAATAACAATACAAAAAGCTGATCCCAGCATGATTACCATCAATGTATATGTTGATGGTACATATCTCAATACTTACTGGGCCGATGGACTTATTGTTTCCACCGCAACAGGCTCTACCGCGTATAACCTCAGTGTTGGCGGCCCTATTTTATCTCCTGAGGATGAGAGCATTATAATCTCCCCAATCTCTCCTCATAATCTTACCATCCGGCCTATTATTCTTTCAGGAGAAAGCGTTCTGAGAATGGTAATCGAAGGAAGGAGTGAAGAATACCTTGCTACATGTGATTTCAGATCAAAGAGGCTGCCGTTCAGTGAAGAAATTCATATCGTGAGGTCATCAGAAAAACTGAAAACTGTAATGCTGAAAGGAAGAGATTTTTACAGCACTCTGAGAAATAAGCTGATGTGGGGGGCTGACAGAAGGAACTGAAACAAATAATGTCCTTAAAATATGTTGTTCAGGGTGTGTAATAGGATAATTTGCAAATTGTTTATTAATTTTATAACTGATTATTACACACCCTAATTATTAGATTATTATATTTGTAACAACAATCTAAATTTAAATTGTTATGAAACGATCCTTTTTAGTCATTATATTATTTTGCCTGGTGGCTCAAATATCTGAAGCCCAGTTGTGGAAAATGAAAAGATGGGAAATCCAGTTTGGCACCGGACCATCATTTTTCTTTGGAGATATAGGAGGATTTTCAAGATCAAAAAATCTTCTGGGATTCAAGGATATTAGTTACAGACAGACCATGTTTGATATAAATACAAGTCTGAAGTACCGCCTTAGCAGAACTTTCAACACAAAGCTGAGTTTATCCTACGGATTCCTCCATGGAGTTGATTTGAGAGGGTCGAACGAAAACAGGGCATTTGAAGCCTCCACATCAATATTTGAACCAGCCCTGATATGGGAATATTATTTCATTAAAAACCGTTACGAAAGCAGTTATCTCTTCCTCAAAGGCAAGGGTTTCTGGACCATGCTTTCTTCGCTTGATTTTTATTTATTTGCGGGGATAGGCGGGGTTAATTACAGTGTAAGGGGAAATGATGCATTGGTTAATCATGGTATGAAAACAGGAGGATTTTCTACTGTTATTCCCGGAGGGATAGGTGCCACGTTAATTTATTCCCCCAATTTTAATTTTGGAGTTGAATTAGGGGGAAGATATGCATTTACTGATTACCTTGATGGTTATACTTCACAATATTCCAGCGCAAATGACGTTTATTATTTTTTAAACTTTACTGTTACCTATAAGCTGAAATCCAGTCCTAGTGGACTGCCCTCTTTCAGATGATAATGAGCTGGATCAGTTTTAATGAAAAAATTATATTGGTTTCTTTTTTTTCTCTCCCTTTCTATCTCAGCATCCAGCCAACGAAATGCTGACTTTGGCGTTTTTGGAGGTGTTTCTTCATATCTGGGAGATATTAATCCTAATCGTCTTTTTTACTCTCCTTTGCCAGCCGGAGGTTTATTTTACCGTTATAACTTTAATCCCAGGCAGGCTTTAAGGACTAATATTTTTATCGGCGGACTGAGGGCTAATGATCTTGATTTCAACAACAGTTTTCAGACTGCACGCGCTGCATCATTTTCAGGTTTTGTTGGTGAGTGGGCGGTTCAATATGAGTTCAATTTTTTACCATATTCAACACAGGGTAAGAGATGGAATTACACTCCTTATATTGCTGCCGGTGCAGGAATTGCATTTATTAATACTTCGGTTTTTACATACGAGCCTGTTATTCCTTTTTCACTTGGGTTTAAGATCAATATCTATAAAAATCTGGGATTGGAAGCAGAATATGGTTTTCGTAAAACTTTTTATGATAACTTTGACGGCTTAAAAGATTTAACTGATCCATCTGACTATGGATGGCTCCACAACAATGACTGGTATTCATTTGCTGGAATAGCATTTACCTGGAAAATCTATAACAGACTGGCTGGTTGCCCGGCCTACAAAGATGTGGATATAACAAGAAAACGCTACTAGGGTATGTCATTAAGGAAAGAGATTAATACTGATAAATTACCTTCCCATGTGGCAATTATTATGGATGGTAACGGAAGGTGGGCACAGCAACGGGGAATGGACAGGATTTTTGGTCACCGACAGGGTGTAAATGCTGTGAGAGAGGTTATTGAAGGTGCAGCAGAATTGGGAATCAAATATCTTACCCTTTATGCATTTTCAACTGAAAACTGGGGCAGACCTGATGAAGAGGTTTCTGCATTGATGGGGATTATGGTTCAGTCTCTTAATAATGAGACTGATACATTAATGAAAAATAATATCAGGTTAACAGCTATTGGCAATGTCGAAAGACTTGCAAATGACGTTAAAAAACGGTTACTGGAAACAATACAACTTACTTCAGGTGCAACAGGGCTTAACCTGATCATAGCCATGAGTTACAGTTCGAGATGGGAGATCACTGAAGCAGCTAAAAAACTATCAATAGATATTTTTAAGGGGGTAATAGAACCTGATTCAATAAATGAAACTGATTTTGAAAAATACCTTACCACCTGGGGAGTTCCGGATCCTGAACTGATGATCAGAACAAGTGGTGAATTAAGAATAAGTAACTTCCTGTTATGGCAGCTTGCGTACGCTGAGTTATACTTTACAGATATACTTTGGCCCGATTTTGGTAAAGAAGAATTTTATAAAGCCATAATTGACTTCCAAAAAAGAGAAAGAAGGTTTGGAAAAACGAGTGAACAGGTTTTGGATAAATGATTAAATGATGGTGATTAAACGATTACAAAAGATTTTTCTTGCAGCATCCCTGATTCTGACAAGTCTTGTACTGAATGCACAGGAAAAACAGGAAATTGCCGATTACTCGTCTTCCTATGATTATATTATTGGCGGAGTAACTGTTTCCGGAATAAGATTTCTTGATACAAATGCTCTTATCGGAATCTCCGGCCTTAGAATCGGTAAGGAAGTATCGGTTCCCGGCGATGCAATAACTACGGCTGTGCAGAAATTATGGCAACAGGGACTGTTTTCAGATGTAAGAATATCTATTGCAAAGATTAAATCAGATACCGTTTTTCTTGATATAGCTCTTCAGGAGAGACCGCGTATCTCATCAATTAAGTATAATGGATTAAAGAATGCGGAAACCCAGGACCTGGTCGAAAAGATAAATATGCCGGTCGGATCCCAGCTGACAACATACCTTCTGAATAATACAAAAAAAATAATTATTAACCATTTCGTTGAAAAGGGATTTTTGAATACTACTGTCGATTTTATTCAGAAAGATGATCCTGACCAGCCAAACAATATTATACTAAATATCAATGTTGACAAAAAAGAAAAAGTTAAAATAGCTGAGATCACATTTATCGGAAATGACAGTTATGATACCAAGCAACTTCGCCGGAAAATGAAGAATACCAAGAAAAAGAATTTTAACTTTTTCAAGGCTTCAAAGTATATAGGAGAAAAGTACGATGAAGATAAAGAAAGCTTATACACTTTTTATAACGATAACGGATTCAAGGATTTTACAATATTGTCCGATTCACTTTATCCGGTTTCAAAGGATCGTGTCGCCCTGATGATAAAAGTTAATGAAGGGAAGCAATATTTTCTTCGAAATGTAGATTGGGTTGGGAATAGTGTTTACAAAAAAGAGGATCTTGAAAAAGTCTTTAACATAAAAAAAGGGTCGGTTTATAACCAATCGCTCATTGCTGACAGGCTCAAAGGTACTGGTGGCGCCCAGGATGCTGTGAGTAATTTGTACCAGGATTACGGCTATCTGTTCTCAAGTCTTGTACCTGTTGAATCAAAGGTGGAAAATGATTCAGTAGATCTTGAAATCAGGATTTTTGAAGGCGATCAGGCCTATCTGAATAACATAATCATCTCGGGAAACACGAGAACCAACGAACATGTTGCACGGCGTGAACTTTATACAATGCCAGGAGACCTTTTCAGTAAAGACAAAATAATCAGGTCAATACGCCAGTTAGGTGTTCTTGGCCATTTTGATCCGGAAAAAATTAATCCGACACCTCTGCCTGATCCTACAAACGGAACTGTAGACCTTCTTTATAAACTGGAGGAGAAAGCAAACGATCAGTTCGAGGTCTCCGGAGGATGGGGGGCAGGTATGCTGGTTGGTACAGTAGGTGTAAGGTTTAACAATTTTGCCATGCGCAACTTCTTCAACCTGAAGGAGTGGAAACCATACCCCTCAGGTGACGGCCAGTCGCTTAGTATCAGAGCCCAGTCAAACGGACGTATTTTTTCGTCATATAATATTTCTTTTATGGAACCATGGCTAGGTGGTAAAAAGCCTAACTCATTTTCGATTTCATTATTCAGGCAAATAATGACTAACGGAAAGAAAAAAGGGGAAGACGGACGTCAGTCGATGATAATTGACGGAGCAACGATTGGTCTGGGAAAAAGACTTGAGTGGCCTGATGATTTCTTCTCTCTTTATGGTGAGTTAAGCTATCAGAGGTATAACCTGAACAATTATACTTATTACCAATTTCTTTTTGCAAATGGAACCTCAAACCTATTGAGCCTTTCAGCCAAACTTACCAGGTTCTCGACGAGTCCTAACCTCATTTATCCCAGGAGCGGGTCATCATTTACTCTTTCACTTCAGGCAACACCTCCCTATTCGTTTATTAGTGGAGCTCATATGTTAAACGCCCCTGATGAGGTAAAATATAACTGGATTGAATATCATAAATGGATATTTAAATCAGACTATTATTTCCCTGTTACAAAAGACGATAAATTGGTGCTTAATGCCCGTTTTGCATTCGGTTACCTTGGTTACTATAACAAAAATATCGGGCCGTCTCCTTTTGAGAATTTTTATGTTGGAGGCGATGGTATGACAGGTTATAGTTTATTAGCACGTGAAGTGATTGCTTTAAGGGGGTATACCAACGGATCCCTTACTCCAAAAGACCCCACTGGCAGGGCCCCCTCTGGTAATGTTTATTCGAAAATTACTTTTGAACTCAGATATCCCATCTCGCTTAATCAGCAGGCAACTATATATGGCCTTGCATTTCTTGAGGCAGGGAGAGCCTGGTATAAACTTAAAGAATATAATCCCTTCAGAATGAATCGCGCCGCAGGCATTGGCTTAAGGGCTAACCTGCCAATGTTCGGCCTGCTTGGTATTGACTGGGGTTATGGTTTTGATCAGGTTCCTGATCCTGTTTCCAATCCGGACGCAAATAAATCACAATTTCATTTTGTAATAGGTCAGCAGTTTTAATTACTTACTTTTAAAAATTAGAGTTATGAAAAAAATAGGTGTTTTAATAGTTATGGCAGTTCTGACTTCAGCTATGGCCACAGCTCAGAAATATGCCTTTGTTGATTCAGAATATATCAGGAAGAATATTCCCGCTTTTAACACAGCCCAGGAGCAGCTCGATAAACTTTCACAACAATGGGAAAAAGAGGTGGCCGACGGGTATGCTGTTGTTGAGCAGATGTACAAATCTTATCAGAATGACGCTGTACTTCTATCACAGGATATGAAAACCAAAAGAGAAGAAGCAATCATTGCCAAAGAGAAGGAAATGAAAGATCTTCAGAACAAGTACTTTGGAATGGAAGGTGAACTGTTCAAGAAAAGACAGGAACTTGTTAAGCCAATCCAGGATGAGATTTTAAAGGCAATAAAGGCGATTGCAGTTGAGGGTAGTTATGCGGTCATCTTTGATAGTTCAACAGGAGGAAACATCCTGTTTGCTAATCCTAAATTTGATATCAGTGACCAGGTTCTTGAAAAATTAGGTTATAAAAATTAATTAATTACTTTTGCAAAAATTGTTCAATAAAATTATTTAAAATGAAAAGATTTATAGGAATTGCAGCTCTTGCCATTCTGGTTACATTTGTGGGGCAGCGTGCTATGGCACAGAGTCTTAAGTTTGGACACATAAACAGAAATGAGCTTATCCAGTCCATGCCTGAATTTGACTCAGCAAGAGTTACACTGGAGAAATTTAATAAAGAGCTCTCAAATGCGCTCGAACTGTTGCAGGTTGAATATAACAACAAAGCTGAAACTTATCTGAAAGAAAGTAAAAACCTTACAGATCTGGTCCGTCAGACAAAAGAACAGGAATTGCAGGATTATCAGACCCGGATGCAGAATTTTCAAACTAACGCTCAGACTCAATTGCAGGAAAAGCAGGTAGCGCTGTTCACCCCCATTACTGAAAAAGCCGACAAGGCTATCAAAGAAGTCGGAAAAGAAAACGGATTTCTTTATATTTTCGATTTGTCAGGTGGTCAGGTTGCCTATTTTGATGAGACAAAAAGCATCAATGTTTTATCACTTGTCAAAACAAAACTTGGATTGAAATAATTCAAAAACTTTAGGCCCATGGCCATCCTTAGCAGGATGGTCATTTTTTTAATATACTATCACTTTGAAAGAACAACCTATAGGAATTTTTGATTCAGGAGTCGGGGGACTTACTGTGGCTCATGCAATCAAGCAGTTATTGCCCGGAGAAAGCCTGATCTATTTTGGTGACACTGCACACCTTCCATATGGAGATAAATCGGCTGAATCGATAAAGTTTTACTCACGGAGGATTACTGAGTTCCTTCTCGAACATAATTCAAAAGTAGTTCTTGTTGCCTGCAACTCTGCCTCAGCTTCCGCATTCGATTCGCTTAAAAAGGAGTTCCGGGGAAGAACAATACTTATAGATGTTATTGATCCGGTAGTAGAGTATCTGGGTACCAGGAATTTCAATAAAATCGGAGTTATCGGTACCAAAAGAACCATAAGTTCAGGTACTTACGACCAGAAGCTGAAAGAAAAATCCCCCGAAACAACCGTCATATCCATGGCAACTCCTTTACTTGTTCCTATGATTGAGGAAGGTTTTATTTTCGACGACGTAAGTAATGCCATAATACGGACTTATCTCTCAAATGAGGCTCTTGACGGGATAGAAGCTTTAATCCTTGGTTGTACACACTATCCTTTAATAAAAAACCAGATAAGTAAGTTTTTTAATTTTAATATTGAAGTTGTTGATTCATCAAGAATAGTATCTGTAATCCTGAGAGATACTCTTGAAAAAAATAACCTTCTGAACGATACAGGAAAAATAAAGGACCAGTTTTTTATTTCTGATTACACTCCTTATTTTGAGAAAATTGCCAAGATGTTTTTTGAAGGTGAAATAAATCTTAAAAAAGCTGATATCTGGAGCTAGGTTTTACCCCCAATCTCGCAAAGCGGGGTTTTTTTAACTTTTATATATCTCTAATCTCGTCAAAAAAGGTTTTGGAGGGGTAAAATATCATTAGATCGGGACAGGGTATATGATCTTTAAAGAAAAATTATAAAAATAAATAAGTCCAGCTTTGCAGGATTGGGGGGTAAAAAATATGATCAATATCATATTGAAACCCCGTTTTTTTACGATTTTGCGATTCTAAAATGTTAATTTTGTGAGTCATAACCAATAGGTCAGGAGCTAATCAAACTTCATGACTATTATATAATAATTTATCATGGGCAAAAATTCAAAGGTTATTGAAAGAGAAGAGGTTGTGATAAGGTTTTCAGGCGACTCCGGAGATGGAATGCAACTGACAGGAATGCTGTTTTCCGATACTGCAGCACTGTTTGGTAATGACCTGTCGACATTTCCCGATTATCCTGCTGAGATTCGCGCTCCCCAGGGAAGTGTGGGTGGAGTTTCGGGATTTCAGATACATATGGGTCATTCTGAAATAAATACTCCGGGAGATTATGCCGACGTGCTTGTTGCGATGAATCCTGCTGCCATCAAAGCCAATGCTAAATGGACAAAACCCGGAGGTACAATAATTTTTGACAAGGATAATTTCACAGACAAAAACCTTGAGAAAGCCGGTTATGTAAAGGATGTTGTCATTGAAGAGAAGCTCGAAGGTTTTAACATCATTGCAGCTCCAATCTCATCGATGGTGAAAGAGGCCCTCAAGAACTTTGGACTGGATCCAAAGTCAGTTCTGCGAACAAAAAATATGTTTGCCCTTGGAATGGTTTACTGGCTTTTCGATCGTAAACTCAGTTATTCAGAACAATATTTTGAAAAGAAATTTCATAAAAACCCGGAAATAGCTGAAGCAAATAAAATTGCTCTCCGTGCAGGTTACTATTATGCTGAAACAATAGAAGCGTTAAATCCAGTTATTAAGATATGTCCTGCCCCTATTGCAAAAGGAACTTACAGGAATGTTTGCGGAAATGCAGCCACGGCGTGGGGTTTATTAGCTGCAGCAGAAAAGGCGGGTTTAAAGCTTTTTATAGGTTCTTATCCCATAACACCTGCCACAGGTATACTGGAGGAGATGGCTGCCCGTAAGGATCTTGGGGTAAAGAGTTTTCAGGCAGAAGATGAGATAGCAGGGATATGCACAGCACTCGGAGCAAGTTTTGCTGGCAACCTTGCTGTGACGTCCACTTCGGGTCCGGGACTGGCACTTAAGTCGGAAGCTATCGGACTCGCGGTTATGGCCGAGCTTCCGATAGTTATTATAAATGTCCAGAGAGGCGGTCCCTCAACAGGCCTCCCAACCAAAACGGAACAGGCTGATCTTATGCAGGCTCTTTATGGACGTAACGGAGAGTGCCCCGTTGTGGTAATTGCTTCCAGCACCCCATCCGACTGTTTCCGTTTTGCTTTTGAAGCTGCAAGAATAGCTGTGGAGCATATGACTCCCGTATTACTTATGACCGACAGCTATCTGGCCAATGGCTCCGAACCATGGAGAATTCCCAGAATGAAAGATCTTCCTGAAATACATCCACCTTTTGCAAATAAGAGTGAGGTCCCATTCCTGCCTTACAAGCGTGATAAAGAAAGGCTTTCAAGATACTGGGCTGTCCCCGGCACACCTGATCTGGAACATCGTATTGGCGGTCTCGAAAAGACTATTAAAGGTACTGTTTCCTATATACCTGAAAACCATCAACTCATGGTAAATCTCAGAGCTGAAAAAGTTGAGAAAGTTGTAGAAAAAATACCTGATCTGATCGTGTTTGGACCGGAATCAGGCGATTTACTCGTTGTCGGGTGGGGAGGGTCCTATGGATATCTTATCACAGCAGTAAGAGAGCTACAGGTTGAAGGATATAAGGCAAGTCTTGTTAACTTTAACTATATCAATCCTCTGCCAAAAAATGTTGCAGATATATTCAGCCGGTTTAAAAAGATAGTTGTTTGTGAACTTAATATGGGGCAGTTTGCCGACTATTTGCGTATTAAATACCAGGAGTTTAAATATGAACAGTTAAACAAGGTTCAGGGACTCCCGTTTACGTTAAAGGAGATAAAAGATAAATGCATTAAAATACTGGAGAGCAAATAATATGGCTGACTTACAATTAACCCAGACAAGTCCGAAAGATTTTAAAAGCGATCAGGAAGTAAGATGGTGCCCTGGCTGTGGTGACCATGCAGTTTTGAGTGCTGTACAGAGAGCCCTGTCGGAATTGGGGATCCCGAAAGAAAAAATCGCCTTTGTTTCCGGTATAGGATGCTCGTCAAGGTTCCCGTATTATATGAATACCTATGGATTTCATGGTATCCATGGCCGTGCCTCTGCTATTGCCACAGGTGTAAAGATTGCTAATCCGGAGCTTTCTGTCTGGCAGATTACCGGGGATGGCGACGCGCTTGCTATCGGAGGGAACCATTTCATTCATGCGATCCGCCGGAATGTGGATATTAATATTATCCTTTTCAATAATGAGATATATGGTCTTACAAAGGGTCAGTATTCCCCGACTTCTGAAAAAGGTCTTGTTACAAAAACTTCACCGTTCGGAACTGTCGAAGAACCCTTTTCTGTAGGGGAACTTGTTATTGGAGCAAAAGGAAAATTTTTTGCACGTACCCTCGATTCGAATGTCGCACTTTCGACTCAGATTTACATTCAAGCAGCAAAACATAAAGGTACATCAGTGGTGGAGGTTCTCCAGAACTGTGTAATCTTTAACGACGGTATCCATGATAATGTTGCTGGTAAGGAGGTTAGAGATGACAGGACTTTAATTCTTAAACATGGTGAACCCATGATCTTCGGAAAAGGTAATAACAAAGGCCTTGTTCTCGACGGATTAAAATTAAGAGTGGTTATGCTGGGCGAAAACGGTTTCACTGAAAAGGATATTTTGATCCATGATGCTTTCGAAGCCAATCCCGGCATTCAATATATGCTGGCAAATATGAGACATCCAGAGTACCCTGTTGCATTGGGAGTAATCAGGTCAGTACTTGGCCCTACCTATGAAGCTGCAGTTGAGGAACAGATCAGAGAGATTCAAAAAACTTCAAAAATTAAATGCATGGATGATCTGTTAAGCAGCGGTTCAGTCTGGAAAGTCGAATAATGCTATCCCCGTCATCGAGTGAATAACGGTAATTTTAGTAATTTTAGAAGTTGATCTTATCCGTTTTACGCCTGATGGATGAAAATAGTCATATAACCCCCGAATATAACCGGTTACTTCATGAACAGCAGGAGAGGTTAAAGGAACTTGGTTGCATTAACCAGACCACTTATATCCTTAAAGAAGGCAAACCTATTGAGGAAACTCTCCAGCAAATAGTACTGCTTTTACCTGCGGCCTGGCAATATCCGGAATTTACGGTTGCCCGGATTAACTATATGAATATGGAGTTTGAGTCGGTGGGTTTCCATGAGACAAAATGGAGAATGGTTCAGGAGTTCAATACCATCGACGAAGAGAAAGGGTCAATTGAAATCTTCTATACGATGGAATTCAGTATGGAGACCGAAGGCCCTTTTTTGAAGGAGGAGAGGGACCTTATCCAGAACATAGCCAGTCTGATCACAGGATATATAAACAGTTATAAAGCCCGGGATATTATTCGATTGGCCAGGGTACCTCTGAAAGAAGATGATGATTTTATAAATGTTCCGAGTAAAAAACTTTTACAGAAATTTCTCGATCGTCACAATGCTGAGAGAGATGTTTTTCATGACCTCCAGCCTTTTAAGGTAAAAGAGATACTTCTGGTTGCTAATCTCTATGATGCCTATTCCATTGAGGGGGAGGGCAGGTTCTCCGACCATATGCTGGGTGAGTATCACCAGCTAAGCCTCACCTCACTTCCCAGGGTAACTGGGGTTTCGGGCGAGGAGGAAGCCTTTAATCGTTTGAAAGCCAGGCATTATGATATGGTTATTATTATGATCGGTGTTGACAAGGAGAGTCCGATGTCGCTTTGCAAAAAAATAAAAGATAAATATCCATATCTCCCTACCTTCCTTTTGCTTAACAATCCACGCGATATGTCTTTTGTGAAGAAACAAAAGACCGCAGGGATTCCTTTTGACGATTTTTTTGTATGGACAGGTGAATCAAAGGTGTTCTTTGCAATGGTCAAATTGCTTGAAGACAAGGTTAATGTAGATAATGATACAAAAAAAGGCCTCACAAGAGTCATCCTCATTGTTGAAGATTCAGCAGATTTCTATTCAAGCTATCTCCCAATGCTTTATACCCTGGTGCTGGAGCAAACCAGAAACCTTATCGAAGATGTTTCAACCGATGAATTATATAAGGTATTAAAACTCAGGGCAAGGCCAAAAATTCTTCTTGCTTCCAATTGGGAAGACGCAATTACTGCTTATAATAAATATCAGGACAGCATCTTATGCGTTATTTCGGACATGAGATTTCCTAAAAACGGCAAAATGAATGATAAAGCAGGGTTTGAACTGATTCAGCATATTAAAAATAATCTGCCCAATCTTCCGACCGTACTTCAATCATCTGATCCGGAAAATGCAAAATATGCCTATATTCTTAAATCAAATTTTATCAACAAAAACTCTGAAAGCCTTCTTCAGGATCTGAAGTCTTTCATTAATTATTACCTTGGTTTTGGTCATTTTGTTTACAGAGACAACAGGGGCCGGCAGATTGCTGTCGCAAAATCAATGAAAGAATTTGAGGCTTATCTGGAAACGGTACCTGAAGATTCTCTTGCCTATCATGCAATGAAAAACCATTTTTCGCTCTGGCTTATGGCAAGAGGAGAAGTGAAGATTGCCAAATTGATTAATCCGATTAAAGTATCCGATTTCAACAGCCTGAAAGAATTAAGAGAGTTCCTTATAGATATTATCCGTAAGCGGCGAAGGGAAATGAATAAGGGAAGAGTGATCAATTTTGAAGAGTCTGCTGTAATTGATGAGACCAATGTTGTAAGTCTTTCATCCGGATCACTTGGTGGAAAAGGAAGAGGCCTTGCCTTTATTAACACCCTGATTTATAGTTTTGAACTTGGCAGGTTGATACCCGGTATAAACATCAAAACCCCGGTTACGGCAATAGTCGGCACGGATGAATTCGATATGTTTTTGGAACGCAACCATCTGTGGAATATAGTGAAAGAAGAGAAAGATTTTGATATTGTTCAGAAAATGTTCCTGGAAGGGAACCTTAGTTATACTCTCGAAAAGAAACTGCGGATCTTTATTAATCACCTCACAAAGCCATTGGCGGTAAGATCATCAAGCCTCTTTGAAGATTCAATGAGCCAGCCCTTTTCGGGTATTTTCGGAACTTACCTTCTTCCTAACAATCATTCTGACCCGGATATAAGGTTCAGGCAATTATCTGAAGCAATAAAACTTGTCTTTGCATCAATATATTCAAAATATGCACGCACATATTTTGAAGCTATAAGCTACAAGATCGAACTGGAAAAAATGGCAGTTGTGATCCAGGAGGTAGTCGGTAACAGGTACGAAGATGCATTTTATCCGCATATCAGCGGTTCTGCACAATCTTTCAATTTTTATCCGATTGCTCACATGACACCTAAAGATGGGTTTGCAGTAGTAGCTGTTGGTCTTGGGCAATATGTTATGGAAGGGGAGAGGGCTTATAGATTTTCACCGGCATATCCTTCCCTGGAAATCATCTCTCAAAAAGATCTGTATAAAAACTCCCAGGTTCGTTTCTATGCCGTCGATCTGACAAAGAGAGATCTTAATCTTCTGGAGGGTGAAAACGCGGGTCTTGTGATGCTCGATATAAGTTATGCTGAAAAACATGGCACATTAAAACACACCGCCTCTGTTCTTGATTCTGACAATGATACGATTACTCCCGGACTGGATTCTCCAGGTCCCCGTGTCATTAACTTTGCTGATATACTTAAATATGACTATATACCACTGGCATCAACTCTGAAGGTTGTTCTTGACGTTGTTACAGAGGCTTGCGGTACACCGGTAGAAATAGAATTTGCCATCGACCTTACGAAAGATGAAGCCGGAAATGCTTCCTTTTATCTTCTTCAGATAAAACCATTAATAGGAACTGGCGCAGGCTATAATATTGATCCTGAGACCATTCCCAAAGAGGACCTTATTCTGATGACCAAAAGGAGTATGGGAAATGGAGTAATTGATGATATTTATGATATCATTTACATTGAACCTGAAGAATTTGACAACATGTTCACAGGTAAGATGGCTGATGAAATAGCCAGAATGAATGAGAAGATGCTGAAGGAAAACCGGCGATACGTTCTGATTGGACCCGGAAGGTGGGGAACAAGGGACAAATTTCTTGGGATACCGGTAGTATGGCCGCAAATATCCAATGCAAAAGTTATTGTTGAAGTCTCCCTTCCTGATTTTCACCTTGATGCATCACTTGGTTCTCATTTTTTTCATAATGTAACTTCCATGAATGTCGGTTATTTTTCTATTGACCAGGAATCCCCTGATGGTACAATATGCTGGGAGATTATTCAGAAACAGCAGATTATGGAAAAGGGCAATTTTTGCAGGCATATCAGGTTTGATAAACCACTTCTGATACGCATGGATGGTAAGAAAGGAATAGCTGTAATCTCGATGAATCAATAAAAAAATGAATATATGACGATCATTGAAGGAATACATGATCTTCAGAAATACGATTTTACCGATACTTCGTTCGATCTTCTTATGCAGAAGCGAATTCATCGGGTGCTGATAATATGCAGTAATTATGACAATTACATGCTCGAAGAGGACGGAAGAATTGATGAGCAGATCTTTAATGAGTACGTTGCTCTTAATCTCAGATACCCACCTACTTTTGTTCAGACAGATAATGCAGAGGATGCATTCAAAATACTTAAGGAAGGAAATGTTGACCTTGTGATTTCAATGCTCAGCCTCAGGGGCACTGACGTTTTTGCTCTCGCAAAAATGATCAAGGCAAAGTATGAGCAAATACCAATTGTTGTCCTTACCTATTTTTCAAGGGAGGTCTCTCTACGACTTGAAGGAGAAGATCTAAGTGCTATTGATTATGTTTTTTGCTGGCTTGGCGACGCATCTCTTATACTTGCTATCATTAAGCTGATCGAGGATAAAATGAATGCTGATTATGATATTGAAAATATTGGTGTTCAGGCAATTATTCTTATTGAAAATTCAATCAGATACATCTCATCATATCTTCCAAACCTTTACAGGATCGTCCTTTTACAGTCGCTTGACTTTCAACGGGAGGCGCTGAATGAACATCAGCGTATGCTTAAGATGAGGGGGCGGCCAAAAATACTTTTGGCAAACAACTTTAACGATGCCCTCAATCTTTATAAAAAATATAAATACAATGTCCTTGGTGTAATATCAGATATCAGTTATAAAAGGGATAATATAAATGATGAAAATGCAGGAATAGAGTTATGTAAGGTGGTCATGGCCGATGATGATAATGTTCCGTTCCTTATTCAGTCCTCAAGCTCCAAACATAAAAAAGTTGCTGAAGAGCTTGGTGCAGGATTTATAAATAAATATTCAAAATCATTATCGCTGGAGTTAAGGAACTTCATTATACAGAATCTTGCATTCGGACCTTTTATTTTCAAGAATCCTGATACAATGGAGCCGATTGCGATAGCGACCGATCTTCAGAGTCTTCAGCAAAAGCTTCTTACCATTCCTGACAAAACCCTTGAATACCATGCAACCCGGAACCATTTTTCCAAATGGTTGAATGCAAGAGCTCTTTTTCCTGTTGCCCAAATGTTTAAATACATAAGAAAAGAAGATTTCGAGACGATGGATGAGATGAGGCGATTCCTGTATGTCGCAATCTCCAGTTTCAGACTTGGAAAAGGGAGAGGAGTGATTGCCAAGTTTGACAAAACCAGCTATGATGAGTACCAGATATTTTCACGTATCGGAGAAGGTTCTATCGGAGGAAAAGCAAGAGGACTTGCATTTATCAATAGAATAATCAAAAACAATAAGCTTTTCAATAAATTTCCTGATGTCCTTATTACAATACCTCGAACTGTTGTCTTAAGCACCGATATCTTCGATGAGTTTATGGATCATAACAATCTATATTCGGTTGCTCTGTCTGATCTTTCTGATGATGAAATACTTAACAGGTTCATTAATGCAGAACTTCCGGGCAGGGTTTATCAGGATTTTTATGCATTTCTGTCTGTCTCGAGAATGTATCCTATTGCCGTCAGATCATCAAGTAAATTAGAGGATTCACATTATCAGCCCTTTGCAGGCATTTATTCGACTTATATGATCCCCAGACATTCTGATAACAAGCTAATGGTAAAAATGCTGTCAGATGCAATAAAGGAGGTTTATGCTTCTGTTTACTACAAAGGGAGTAAAGCTTATATGACAGCTACTGCCAGTGTGATCGATGAAGAGAAAATGGGTATCATCCTTCAGGAAGTTTGTGGCAACAGACATGGAGATATTTTTTATCCGACTTTGTCAGGAGTGGCCCAGTCGATTAATTATTATCCGATAGGATCTGAAAAAGCAGAGGATGGAATAGCAAGCATTGCCTTTGGACTTGGTAAATTTATTGTTGAAGGAGGATTATCCCTCAGGTTTTCACCGAAACACTCCAAGAAAATTCTTCAGCTTTCGTCCCCCGAAGCAGCATTAAGAGACACTCAAAAAGAATTCTGTGCACTTGATCTTAATTTCGACAGTTTTGTACCCTCAACCGATGATGGGGTCAATATTCTGAAGATGGGGCTTAATGATGCGAACAACGATAGTGCAATGAAGTACATAGCTTCTTCCTACGACCATAACAATAATATCCTCCGCGATGGCATAAATCATCCAGGTAAACGGGTAATTACTTTTGCCAATGTATTACAGAACAAATTATTCCCCCTCGCAGATATACTGAATACTCTTCTTGAGCTCGGGCAACAGGAGATGAATAATCCTATTGAGATTGAATTTGCTGCAAACCTTGAGACCCCTCCCGGAGCACCAAAAATCTTCAACTTTTTGCAGATCAGGCCAATCGTTCATAGCGATGAGACGCGTAACATCAACCTTGAACATATTAAACCCGAAGAGACAATTATATTTTCGGAATCGTCACTTGGGAATGGCCTTTTTAAGGGGATTCACGACCTTGTATATGTAAAACCTGAATCTTTTAATCCGGGGCAGAATAAGAATGTAGCAATTGATATTGAAAGAATCAACACCCTTTTTGTAAAACAGGGAACGGGTTATGTCCTTGTTGGCCCAGGCAGGTGGGGATCAACTGATCCCTGGCTTGGAATCCCGGTTAAGTGGGCCCAGATATCAGCCGCAAGGATTATTGTGGAATCGGGTTTGAAAAATTACAGGATTGACCCAAGTCAGGGAACTCATTTCTTTCAGAACCTCACCTCCTTCAGAATTGGGTATTTTACTGTAAATCCTTTTATTAATGAGGGTTATTATAATGTGGATTTTCTGAATAAACTTGAAGTTGTTTATGAGGATGAGTATCTCCGGCATGTACATTTTGAAAAGCCTTTAGAGATAATGGTCGATGGGAAAAAACATAAAGGG